>CAYNJD010000291.1:0-4394 GCA_964397355.1 uncultured Mycobacterium sp.
AGCAGCTTCTCCTGGTCGCCGTCGGCGCAGAAGCCGCACTCGGCCATGTGGATGATCTCCGCGCCGGCATCGGTGTCCTGCAACTGGATGACGTCGACGTCCTCGGGTGCCACACCGGCCTTCTCGAAGGCGGCGCGCGCGGCATACACCGTGGGCGCCACGTCCTCGGTGACCGGCGCGAAGGTGGTGTTGACCTCGTAGGCGCCGTAGCGGCGGGTGCGCACCTCCACCGCGCGCAGGTACACCGGTTTGTCGGTGTAGCGGTGCGCGATGTCGGCGCGGCACATCACCACCGCCGCCGCACCCTCGTCCGGTGCGCAGAACATGTACTGCGTCAGCGGATAGTTCAGCATCGTCGAACCCAGGATCTCCTCCTCGGAGATCGGCTTGCGCCGGAACGCATTCGGGTTCAGCGCGCCGTTGCGGAAGTTCTTGGCCGCGACCTTGGCCAGCGTCTGCTGCGAGATACCGTGGTCGTGCAGATAGCGGTTGGCCTTCATGCCGAAGAACTGGGTGGTCAGGTACTGGCCGTTCTCGGCGTACCAGCGCGGCATCCCCACCAGCGCCGGGTCCTCGGTGAACGCCCCCCGCGGGTGCTTGTCCAGACCGACGGCGATACCGATGTCATAGTCGCCCAACCGGATACCGTCCGCGCAGACCTTGGCGGCGCTGGCCGCGGTGGCGCAGGCGTTGAACACGTTGGTGAACGGGATGCCCGACAACCCGACCATGCCGACGATCGCATCCGGGTTGGCCACCGTCCAGCTGCCACCGGTAGCAGCGCCGATGTCTTTCCAATCCACGCGAGCGTCGGCGACCGCCGCGAAGATCGCGTCGACGCCCATCTCCATCGCGGACTTTCCCTCGAAGCGGCCGAACGGATGCAGCCCCACCCCGATGATCGCGACGTCGTTCATGATTTCTGCTCCATCGGCCGGAAGGCGAAGGTGATGACCTCGTCGCCGTCGCCATCGGTGGTCAACGGCACCATGGTGAGCTCCACCGGCATGCCGAACCGCAGTCGGTCGGGATCGTTCTCGGTGAGTCGGCCCTCCACCCGGACGACGTCTCCGAGCTGCACCAGGCCCACGCCGAACGGCACGAACTCCTTGCCGGCCGGACCCAGGTACGGCGGCCCGGGCGGGAAGCCCTGGGTGGTCCACGCCACCAGGGTGCCGGTACGGGGGAGTAACGACCGGCTCATCTGGTCGCCGCTGCAGTTGGGACAGCGGGGCTGGGCCGGAAACACGGTGGCCTCGCAGCCGGCGCAACGGCTGCCGACTAGCTGGGGGTTCTCCTCCGGCCAGGTCGAGATGTCGGGGGCGAGCGCCTTCTGCATGGATCCCTCCGCGTAACGGGTCTACTAACTGTAATACTTACAGTAAAGTATGATCGGCCGAGTTGACCAGCGGGCTTCCGGCACCGATCCGGCAACCACGGCGAGGGCTCCAGGGATGGCAGTGAACAACGCGGCGCGGCGGGCGCTTGTGATGGGCGCCAGTGGCAACGTCGGGGCCTGCGTCACCCGGCAGCTGGTGGCCCGCGGCGACGACGTGCGGGTGTTGTTGCGTCGTTCGAGCTCCACCAAGGGGATCGACGGACTCGATGTGGAACGGTGCTACGGCGACATCTTCGACACCGAAGCGGTGGCTGCCGCCATGTCCGACCGGGACGTCGTCTACTACTGCGTCGTCGACACCCGCGCTGAGCTTCGTGACCCCGCACCGCTGTTCAGGACCAACGTCGACGGCCTGCGCAACGTCTTGGAGCTGGCGGCGGAGGCCCACCTCGACAAGTTCGTCTTCCTGAGCACGATCGGCACCATCGCCGTGGGCCGCAACGGCGAAACGGTCGATGAACGAACACCGTTCAACTGGGCTGACCAAGGCGGGGCATACATCGCCTCACGCCGTGAAGCCGAGCACCTGGTGCTGTCCTACGTGGCCGACCGCGGCCTGCCGGCCGTCGTCACGAATGTGTCGAATCCGTACGGTCCGCCCGACTGGCAACCGCGCCAAGGCATGCTCGTTCAGCTCGCGGCACTGGGCAGGATGCCGGCCTACGCGCGGGGAGTGGGCGCCGAGGTGGTGGGCATCGACGACGCCGCCCGGGGAATGCTGCTGGCCGCGGAGCGGGGCCGGGTCGGTGAGCGCTACATCATCTCCGAGCAGTACATGACTCAGCGCGACATGCTGACCATCGCGGCCGAAGCGGTCGGGGCCACGCCGCCGCGCATCGGAATACCGATGGCGGTGCTGCATGCAGTCGGGCACGTCGTCGGCGCACTTGGAGCGCTGCTCCGTCGTGACTTCGCATTCACCGCAACGGGTGCACGACTGATGGCGTTGACGTCTCCTGCCGACCACAGCAAGGCAACCCGGGAACTGGGATGGCACCCGGAGCCGACCGAGGATGCGATTCGCAGTGCCGCACGATTCTATCTGGAGCGCAGCAAGACATGATCCCCTTCGTGGTTCGTCGCGACGACGGCTTCGTACCCAACCCCATCGCGCACGGCGGATGGGGGCCGACGCTCGGTGGCCAGGTGGTCGGCGGCCTGCTGGCCCGGGCGGTCGAGCAGCACGCCGGCGAGGACGATCTGCAGCCGGCGCGACTGACCGTCGAGATCCTGCGCCGGGTGGCCAGTGAACCGCTGCGGGTCACCGCATCGGTGGTCCGCGCGGGCTCGCGGATGCGGGCGATAGATGCCGCGATGACCCAAGGCGGCGAGCTGGTGGCCCGCGCGTCGGCGCTGTATCTGCGACGGGGTGCCCAGCCTGACGGTGAATTCTTCACCACCGCAGTCACATTGCCGCCGCTTCCGGAGGAGCCGGCACGCTTCGACGATTCGGTACCGATGTTCATCCGTGCCTACGGCCGCGACGACGGTGAGCGCTTCCCGTGGCAGCACTCGGGACCGCGGTACGCCTGGCTTCGCGAGATCCGTGATCTTGTCGACGGCGAGGAGCTCACGCCGTTCGTGCGCGCGGCGATGGCCGTCGATGTCACCGCGTCGTTGACGAATTTCAGTACCAAGGGACTGGCCTTCATCAACGCCGACTACACCCTGACCCTGAGCAGGCTGCCGGTCGGCCCCTACATCGGGCTGGGGGCGCTCACCCACTACAGCGACGCGGGCGTGGCGACCGGAAGCGCGAGCCTGTTCGACACCCGCGGCCCGATCGGCAGCGGCATGTCGACGGCGATCGCGAACTTCAACTTCGACGCCGACAAGAAATACGGTGGGAAGACCCCACGGTGACCTAGGCGATAGCCCCGGACTCCTTGAGCTTTTCGATACGGTCCCAGTCGATCCCGAGCTCCATCAGCACCATCTCGGTATGCTCGGAGGCCTGTGGGGCGCGGGTGGTCTCCAGCGGCTCATGGTTGAACTGGACCGGGCCGCGGACCACCTTGAATGCCGGCCCGCCATCGCCGGCCTCGACCTCGACGACCATGTCGTTGGCGATGGCCTGCTCGTCGGAGCCCAAATCGACCAGGCTCTGGAACGGCGCCCACTGGCCCTTCATCGTCTTGAGGTGCTGACGCCAGTATTCGAAGGGCTTGGCGCCGATGGCGGCGACGATCAATTCGGCGGCCGCCTCGGCGTTCTCCATCAGCGGCAGCACCTCGGCGAAGCGTGGGTCGTCGGCGGCCTCGGGGATGCCGAGATGCTCGAAGGTGTCCCGGATGTATCCGGTGGGGCTCACGATGCACAGGTTGATGGTGCCGCCGTCGGAGGTGGTGTAGTTGCCCAGGAACGGATTCGCCGGTGAGCCGCCGGATTCCGGCATCAGCGCCCGCATGGCTTCGCCCGTCTCCATGCCCTGGGTGACACTGGCGCCGGCCGCCCACCACGCGGTGGACAGCAGCGACACGTCGACCTCGAGCGCCTCCCCGGTGCGCTCCCGATGCAGCAGCGCCGCGGCGATACCACCGGCGATGTTCATCCCGCCGACCGAGTCGCCGAACGCGGGAATCCCCTGCGAGATCGGCGCGCCCAGCTCCTCGGGGCTCAGCGCGTGCCCGACGCCGCTGCGGGTCCAGAACGCGGTGCCGTCGAAACCACCGATGTCGCGTTCGGGGCCCTTATCGCCGTAGGCGCTGCCGCGGGCGTAGACGATGTTCGGATTCGCCTGGCGGATGTGCTCCACGTCGAACTTGTTCTTCTGCCGTGCCCGCGGGAGATAGTTGGTCAGGAACACATCGGCGGAGGCGGCCAGTTCGTAGAGCACCTGCTGCCCATCGGGAGTCGAGACGTCGATCCCGACGCTGCGCTTGCCGCGGTTGGGGTGCTCGATCAACGGGTGCCGGTCGGGGTTGAGCTCGAAGCCGCCCATCCGGATGAACCCGCGCTGGGTGTCGCCGCGCAGCGGGTGCTCGACCTTGATGAC
>CAYNJD010000292.1:0-4389 GCA_964397355.1 uncultured Mycobacterium sp.
CCACGATCCGGCGGCCGATGCGCAGCGCGTCGAGTTCGTCGTTCGCGAAGTAGTCGCCCAACCCCGAAGTGCGGGAGTGCATCTCGGCGCCGCCGAGGGATTCGTCGTCGGATTCCTCACCGGTGGCCATCTTCACCAGCGGCGGGCCGGCCAGAAACACCTTCGAGCGTTCCTTGATCATCACCACGTGGTCGGACATGCCGGGCACATACGCCCCGCCCGCGGTGGAGTTGCCGAACACCAGCGCGATGGTGGGGATACCGGCGGCCGACAGCCGGGTCAGGTCGCGGAACATCTGCCCGCCGGGAATGAAGACCTCCTTCTGGGTGGGCAGGTCCGCCCCGCCGGACTCCACCAGGGAGATCACCGGAAGCCGGTTTTCGAAGGCGATCTGGTTGGCCCGCAGGATCTTCCGCAGCGTCCACGGGTTGGACGTGCCGCCTTTGACGGTCGGATCGTTGGCGACGATCATGCACTCCACGCCTTCGACCGCCCCGATCCCGGTGACCAGGCTGGCGCCCACCTGGAAGTCGCTGCCCCAGGCGGCCAGCGGACACAACTCCAAAAACGGCGAGTCGGGATCGATCAGCAACTCGATGCGCTCCCGCGCGGTCAGCTTGCCGCGGGCGTGGTGGCGCTCGACGTACTTGGCGCCGCCGCCGGCCAGCGCCTTGGCCAGTTCGGTGTCGAGTTCGGCGATCTTCTCGGTCAGCGCCGAGGCCGCCTCGGTGTAGGAGGTGGAGGACGGGTCGAGCGTGGACTTCAGCGTGCTCATGACTGGAAACCTAGGGATTTCGCGGCCAGCGAGGTGAGGATCTCGGTGGTTCCGCCGCCGATCCCGATGATCCGCATGTCGCGGTACTGGCGCTCCACCTCCGATTCGGCCATGTAACCCATGCCGCCGAATAGCTGTACCGCCTGGTTGGCCACCCACTCACCGGCTTCGACCGCGGTGTTCTTGGCGAAACACACCTCGGGAATGAGGTTGGACTCCCCGGCCAGCTGGCGCTCCACGACGTGGCGGGTGTAGACCCGGGCCACGTCGATGCGGCGGGCCATCTCTGCGAGGGTGTTCTGGACCGCCTGCCGGGAGATCAGCGGGCGCCCGAAGGTCTCCCGGTCCCGGCACCACGCCAGCGTCAGGTCGAGGCAGCGCTGCGCACTGGCATAGGCCTGCGCGGCCAGCCCGACCCGCTCCGAGACGAAGGCCGCGGCGATCTGGGCGAAGCCGGTGTTCTCGGCGCCGACCAGGTTCGCCGCCGGGACCCTTGCGTCGACGTAGGACAGTTCGGCGGTGTCGGAGGAGCGCCAGCCCATCTTGTCCAGCTTGCGCGAGACCTCGAAGCCCGGTGTGCCCTTCTCGACCACCAGCAACGACACCCCGGCCGCGCCCGGACCGCCGGTGCGCACCGCGGTCACCACATAGTCGGCGCGCACCGCCGAGGTGATGAAGGTCTTGGCGCCGTTGACCACGTAGTAGGGGCTGCCGTTCCCGTCATGAAACTGTGCGGTGGTGCGCAGGTGCCCGACGTCGGAGCCGCCGCCGGGTTCGGTGATGGCCAGCGAGCCGATCTTCTCGCCGGCCAGCGTCGGGGCGACGAACTCCTCGATCAGCCGCGCATCGCCCGAGGCGATCATGTGTGGCACCGCGATACCGCAGGTGAACAGCGAGGCGAACACCCCGCCGGGCGCCCCGGCCTGGTGCATTTCCTCGCAGATGATGACCGCGTCGGCGCCGTCGCCGCCACCGCCGCCGACCTCCTCGGGGAAGCCGGCGCCCAGCAGGCCCGCCTCGGCGGCCTTGCGGTGCAGCTCGCGCGGCAGCTCGCCGGTGCTTTCCCACTCGTCGATGTGCGGAGCGATCTCGCGTTCGACGAAACCGCGCACGGTCTTGCGCAGCGCCTCACGCTCGGGGGAGGTCCAGATACTCACAATGTCCCTTCTGGTAGCAACCGTTCGGGTATCTCGAGATGGCGGCTGCGCAGCCATTCGCCCAGCCCTTTGGCCTGCGGATCGAACCGGGCCTGGTAGGCCACGCCCTGCCCGAGGATGTCCTCGATGACGAAGTTCACCGCGCGCAGCTTCGGCAGCAGGTGGCGGGTGACCGGCAGGCCGGCGGTCTCCGGCAGCAGTTCGCGCACCCTGTCCACGGTGAGCGTATGGGCCAGCCAGCGCCACTGCTCCTCGGTGCGTACCCAGACGCCGACGTTGGCGGAGCCGCCCTTGTCGCCGCTGCGGGCCCCGGCGATCAGGCCCAGCGGCACCCGCCGGGTCGGGCCCGCCGGTAGCGGATCGGGCAGCGCGGGCTCGGCAGCGGGCGCCAATTCGCGCGTTTCGGCCGCCGCCGGGATGTCCACCCTGGTGCCGTCGGCGTGCACCGCGACGTGCGCCACCGCGGTGGCGTCGACATAACCCGGGGTGAACACCCCGTAGACCTGCCCGTCGCCGGGCGGTGCGGTGACGCAGAACCCGGGGTAGCTGGCCAGCGCGAGCTCGATACCGGCCGCGGAGAACTTCCGGCCCACGTTCGCCGGATCGGGGTCGCGCACCACACAGTGCAGCAGGGCGCTGGCGGTCTCCTCGGTGTCGGCATCGGGGTGGTCGGTGCGTGCCAGCGTCCACTGGAGCTCGGCCGGCCGGACCGTCATCGAGGCCTCCAGCTGAGTGCGCAGCAGCTCGGCCTTGGCCTCGATGTCCAGGCCGGTCAGCACGAACGTGGTGGAGTTGCGGAACCCGCCGATGCTGTTCAGCGACACCTTGAGGGTGGGCGGCGGTGCTTCGCCGGTTACGCCCGCGATGCGCACCCGGTCCGGGCCGTCGGGGGACAGCTCGATGCTGTCCATCCGGGCGGTGACGTCGGGGTTGGCATAGCGTGCGCCGGTGACCTCGTAGAGCAGTTGCGCGGTGACGGTGTCGACGCTGACCAGTCCGCCGGTGCCGGGATGCTTGGTGATCACCGAGGAGCCGTCGGCGTGGATCTCGGCGAGCGGGAACCCGGGATGCAGCAACTGCTCGGTGGGGACCTCGGTGAAGAAGGCGTAGTTGCCGCCGCTGGCCTGGATGCCGCACTCGATGACGTGACCGGCCACCACCGCCCCGGCGAGCTGGTCGTAGTCGGTGCGCTTCCAGCCGAAGTGGGCGGCGGCCGGCCCCACGATCACCGAGGCGTCGGTGACGCGTCCGGTGATCACCACGTCGGCGCCACCGGTCAGGCACTCGGCGATGCCCCAGGCCCCCAGGTAGGCGTTCGCTGTCAGCGGGCTGCCCAGCCCGAGCTCTTGGGCGCGGGGGAGCAGGTCGTCGCCTTCGACGTGGGCCACCCGCGCCGGAATGCCGAGCCGCTGCGCCAGCTCCCGCACGGCGTCGGCCAGTCCGGCCGGGTTGAGGCCGCCGGCGTTGGCGACGATGCGAACACCCTGGTCGACGGCGAGCCCGAGGCACTGTTCGAGCTGGGTGAGAAAGGTCTTGGCGTAGCCGCGCTCCGGGTGCTTCATCCGGTCGCGGCCCAGGATGAGCATGGTCAGCTCGGCCAGGTAGTCGCCGGTGAGATAGTCCAGCTCGCCGCCGGTGAGCATCTCGTGCATCGCGGCATGCCGGTCACCGTAGAAGCCCGAGCAGTTTCCGATTCGAACCGCCGCTGTCATCCGCCATCCCATCCCTCAACCAACCGGTAGGTTATCCGGTACCGCTGGTGTCACGTCAAGAAGGACCGTCATCGAAGTGGTCAACGGCCTCGTACGGCGGTCCCGGCTTCGCCTCTCCTTCGTCGAGCCTCGCTGAACCGCTCGGCTGATGCGCCGGTCCCAGCTTCGCCTCTCCTTCGTCGAGCCTCGCTGAACCGCTCGGCTGATGCCATTTTGGAGCCGACGCAGATCACCGGCTATCCTTTTGCAGAAGTCCTGCCGTCGGTTTATGGCGGGCAGCCCGCAACCCGCAATATTTAGGAGAGGCTCGACCATGGCCGTGCCGAAGCGCAGAATGTCGCGCGCGAACACCCGTTCCCGCCGCGCGCAGTGGAAGGCTGAGGCAACCGGCCTGGTCAACGTGTCGGTCGCCGGCCGCGCACACAAGGTGCCGCGTCGACTGCTCAAGGCCGCCCGCCTGGGCCTGATCGATCTCGACCGCCGCTAACAAAGGCTCCGACACGACCGGCGCCTGACCCTCCATATCCCCTATCGGATGATTGGATAGCACCTATGGCTACCCGGGTACTGGTTGTTGATGATGACCGCGCGGTGCGTGAGTCGCTGCGCAGGTCCCTGTCGTTTAATGGCTACGCTGTGTCGCTGGCCACCGACGGCGTCGAAGCGCTCGAGGCGATCAGCAGCGACCGCCCGGACGCGATGATCCTGGACGTCATGATGCCGCGGCTGGACGGCCTGGAAGTCT
>CAYNJD010000293.1:0-4359 GCA_964397355.1 uncultured Mycobacterium sp.
CAAAATGAGTGGAGCTAAGGGGACTCGAACCCCTGACCCCCACACTGCCAGTGTGAACCGGGGTGTGCTGGCCCGTATTCCGGTGTCCACTCCGTGCCGATTAGTCCAGGTCAGCGAGTTCATTGCTGTGCCGTTACGTCCAGTCCGTATTTGCTCGTGATCGAGCGTCCTAGGACAGAGTTAGGACACACCGAACGGACGTTCGTATCCGAGTCCGATCCGACCTGCGGTCGGGTCAACGAAGGCGGTAGCGAGGAAGCCAGCCAACCCGAGCATCGCCACGGCAATACGGTCACCCCGGGAACGGACCGAGGTCTTCCTGAGGCACACCCGACAGCACAGCAATCATGCGCTCTAGCCCCCAGTTGGGATCGAGAATCGGCACGGGCACTGGGCGCGGGGACCAGAACAGCGTATCCGCTAAGACCTGCCTTAGCTCGTCATGCGCCGGGGTTGGCGCGAGTAGAGCCACGGTGTGGATCGGCTCAAAACTGAAGTCGCCGACGTGACGCCACTCGCGTTCCCACCAGAACTCTTTACGACTGGTCGTACCCGCGGTGGACCAGTCGCCCATCTGCTCGATATACGGCGTGACGCGCAAGATTGAGTCCTTGTCGGCGTACGGACGGGTCTCAGCATCGACCGCCGCGTTGATCGCGTGTGTTGGCCAGTCGTACCCGCGGGTGCAGTTCACGTACCACACGGGGTTGCAGTGTCGGCGACGCGCATAACTCTTCGTAAATGCAACACCGTACGGAGCGAACTTTGACGAACGTCTCTCCGCGAGTTCACGGGTCATTGTCCAAGAGTGCTCTAACGGAGTTTCCGTGAAGCAGACGACCTTCTGCGAGTCACCGACCACGGGATTGCCGCTTACGGCGGCGGCACCGTAGGCGGTTCGCGCTTCGATTGTGTGCTGCGTCACGATCCCCTTGAGGGCATCGAAACCACTACCAGCCTCGCCCGCATCCTTCGTGAAGTGCACCAGAAACGTACTGAGATCGTTGCGGCGGTGCAACATCTCTTCGATCGTGGTCATCGGGACATTCTGACGATCCCGCACCGCGGCCCTGGCCTGGGGTCAGCCGCCACCTCAACTGCCCGACCGCGTGCCACCTCCATCGTCGATCTCGTCGCCCTGGTTCGCCGAAGTCATCACTTCGGCGGCAGCGGTTTGGACCACTCGTGCCGATCGCCATCCTGATCCGTCCATTCGACGGTGACAGTCTGGTCCAGTCCCCACGCTGACAGCCCGAAGAACTCGATCTCGCTGAATGCCTTGATCTCGTCGTAGGGGCCACCGCCGCGCCGGACGGACGGCCCGGTCACGGTGACCTCTGTCTGCGGGAACACGGTGTTGTTGACGAGTGCGTACACCGAGCCCGAGCGGTGTTCGATCCCCCAGGTTGGGCCTTGGTGCACTACCGCCGGTGCGGCACTGCTGACCGCCGAGTCACGGATAGCGGCGGCAACATCCTCGACGGCCTGAGCCGATCGTTCCGCGGCTGCGACAGTACGTTGACGCTGCTCATCGGCCTTCTCCGCCGAAGCCTTGGCCCGCCTTTCCGAAATGAAGGCGCGGATGGCGACGGCCACGGAGACGGCAACTGCAACCCACGACGAGATATCTCCCCAGTGCATGCTCGGCAGCGTAGGTCAGCAGCCCGACAGGATCACCGCACCTTGCCGATTACGGCACCGCTCCCCTGTCGTGTCTGTGCAGTATGGTCATGGCACTTTTGGCAGCGGACAGACAGGAAAATCCAGCCGGTATGGGTTCTGTACACGAGGTCATCGAGGCGTTCCGGGACGCGCCGTCCAATTCCGAGCGCGGAACGAAGTTCGAGCAGCTGATGCTGCGCTACTTCCAGCTGGACCCGATGCTGTCCCAGCAGTACGACCAGGTGTGGCGGTGGATCGACTGGCCTGGACGCCAGGGCAAGACCGATACCGGCATCGACCTGGTGGCCCGCGAGCGCGACACCGGCAACTACACCGCGATTCAGTGCAAGTTCTACGAGCCGACCCACCGGCTCGCCAAGGAGGACATCGACTCCTTCTTCACCGCATCCGGCAAGGAGCCGTTCACCAACCGGGTCATCATCTCCACCACCGACCGGTGGGGCAAGAACGCCGAGGACGCCCTGGAAGGCCAGACCAAGCCGGTGCAGCGCATCGGGATGGCCGAGATCGCCGACTCCCCGATCGACTGGGATATCGCCTGGCCGGCCGGTGACCTCCACATCGAACTGGCCCCGGCCCGCAAGCACCAGCCGCGACCGCATCAGGAACAGGCGATTGACGCCGTGTTCGGCGGGTTCGCCGCCGGTAACGACCGCGGCAAGCTGATCATGGCGTGCGGCACCGGCAAGACCTTCACGGCCCTCAAGATCGCCGAGCGCACCGCAGCCGACAACGGCGGCGCGGCACGCATCCTGTTCCTGGTGCCGTCGATCTCGTTGTTGAGCCAGACGCTGCGAGCGTGGACCGCGCAAACCGGGCTGGACTTACGGGCGTTCGCGGTCTGCTCGGACACCAAGGTGTCCCGGACGGTTGAGGACTACAACGTCCACGACGTGCCGATCCCGGTCACCACCGACCCGCAACGGCTCGCCGACGAGATGGGCCACCGCAAGCGTGCGGCTGGCCTGACGGTGGTGTTCTCCACCTACCAGTCGCTGCCGGTGGTGGCCGAGGCGCAAAAGCTCGGGGTTGACGAGTTCGACCTGGTGATCTGCGATGAGGCCCACCGCACCACCGGGGTCACCCTGGCCGGCGATGACGAGTCGAACTTCGTCCGCATCCACGACGCCGACTACCTGCACGCGGCCCGGCGGCTGTACATGACGGCGACGCCGCGTATCTTCGCCGAATCGGTCAAGGACAAGGCCGCCCAGCACTCCGCCGAGCTGGCGACGATGGACAACGAACTGACCTACGGGCCGGAGTTTCACCGGCTGTCGTTCGGCGATGCCGTCGAGCGCGGGCTGCTCACCGACTACAAGGTGCTGGTGCTCACCATCGACGAGTCGGTGATGGCCCCGAAGTTGCAGCAGCAGTTGGCCGCCGTTGATGGCGAGCTGACCCTTGATGACGCCTCCAAACTGGTCGGCTGCTGGAACGGGCTGGCGAAACGCGCAGGCACCGCCCCCGACGGCACCGGATTCGCTCCGGGCGAGGCACCGATGCGCCGGGCGGTGGCGTTCGCCCGCGACATCAAAAGCTCCAAGCAGGTCGCCGAGATGTTCCCGGTCGTGGTCACCCGCTACCAGGAACTGCTCGACGAGCACGAGAACGACGGCCAGCGTGTCGATGCCACCAACCGCGGCCTGAGCTGCGCGGTGCATCACGTCGACGGCACCTTCAACGCCCTGCAACGTAACGCCGAGCTGACCTGGCTCAAAGGTGTCGTCGCCGAAGACGAGTGCCGCATCCTGACCAATGCCCGCTGCCTGTCCGAGGGTGTCGACGTACCCGCCTTGGACGCGGTGCTGTTCCTGCATCCCCGCAACTCCGTGGTGGACGTGGTGCAGTCGGTGGGCCGGGTGATGCGCAAGGCCGACGCCAAGGAGTACGGCTACGTCATCCTGCCAGTTGCAGTCCCGCAGGGTGTCGAGCCGTCAGCCGCACTCGATGACAACCTGCGGTTCAAGGTGGTCTGGCAGGTGCTCAACGCGCTGCGCTCCCACGACGAACGCTTCGACGCGATGGTCAACTCGATCGCCCTCAACAGCGAGTCGAACAAGAAGGGCGGGGTGGGCACCGACAAGCTTCTCGGTGCCCACATCGGCCCGACGCTCGACGACCTCGGCGACGGCACCGCCGCCGAGGATGAGGCCGAGTCGTTGCGCCAGATGGCCCTGTTCTCCCTGTCGGCCTGGCAGGAAGCGATCTATGCCCGCATCGTCGATAAGGTCGGCACCCGCACCTACTGGGAGCAGTGGGCATCCGACGTAGCCGACATCGCTGCTGCCCTGGTCACCAGGATCACCGCCTCGCTCGATGGTGCGGATGCCAAGACAGCCGGGGCGTTCGGTCAGTTCGTGCGCGGGCTGCGCGACAACCTCAACGACTCGATCACCGAGGCCGATGCGGTCAGCATGCTCGCTCAGCACCTGATCACCAAACCGGTTTTCGACGCGCTGTTCGCCGGCCACGACTTCGCCTCCCACAACCCGATTTCCAAGACCATGCAGACGATGGTCGACACCCTCGGCGGCACTGGGTTGGAAGCCGAGACGGCCAAGTTGGAGGGGTTCTACGAGTCCGTCCGCCGCCGCGCATCCGAGGTCACCAGCGCAGCGGGCAAGCAGCAGGTGATCGCCGAGCTGTACGAGAAGTTCTTCCGCATCGGCTTCA
>CAYNJD010000294.1:0-4357 GCA_964397355.1 uncultured Mycobacterium sp.
CCCGCGGTTCGGTGTCCGGCAGTGCCTCCACCCGGCGCGCGGCGTCGCGGATCTGGGCCTCGGTGATCTCATTCGTCGACCGGCCCGACAGCAGCGTCACCGCACTGGTCAGCCGTGCGGTGGTGAAATGCCTTGAGGTGGCGGGCACTTCGTCAAGCGTACGAACCGCTGCGGTGCGGTCGCCCTCCACCGAAAGAGCGCGCGCCAGGCCGAAGGCGGCCGAGATCACGCTGTCATCGGTGCGCCACACCGTCTCGTAGAAGGCGCGCTCGTCCTCGGTCCCGGCCAGCTCGGCGGTGGCGGCCAGCGCCATCTTCGGCGCCAGCTCACCCGGGAACATGTCGAGCACCTCGGTGAAATCCTTGCGTGCCGCCTCGTAGTCCCCGGTGAGCAGCTCGGCCACACCCCGGAACCAGACCAGCCGCCAGCGCCAACCGACCTGCTCGGCGAGCTCATCGAGCTTGCCGGTGGCCTTGGTGACGTTGCCGAGATCCAGTAGCGCGCGCACCTCCATCAGCGGCAGTCCGATGGACTCCGACAGGTCGATGCCCTCGGACTCCAGGGCGCTGTGCCGAACGGCGCGCAGCGAGTCCAGCGTCTGCACCGGTTCGCTCAGCTCCATCGACGTCAACAGCGGGGCGGCGACGTCGCCGGGGTCGATCAGCGGCACCTGCAGCGCGGTGATGATCTCGCGGGCTGTCAGTTTCTCCGAGTGCACATGCCCGTCGAGGTAGACGTCGGTGTGTGCGACCAGCAGGTGTTCGCCGAACGTGGACCGCGATCGGGTGAACACCGTCGACAGCCCGGGCCGCGGTGTCCCGGTGTCCTCGGCGACCACCTCGCGCAGCACGCCCATCAGCTGTGAGGACATCTCCTCGGCCGAGGTGAACCGCCGGCGCGGGTCCGGGTCGATGGCGCGCTGCAGCAACCGGCGGAAGGAGTCGTACTTGTTCAACACCGGGTCGTCGTCGGGCAGGCCCTCGACGTAACGGCCGTCGCGGGTGCGCAGTTTCAGCGTCAGCGCGGCCAGCGTGCGGCCCACCGTGTAGATGTCGGTGGCCACGGTGGGCCCGGTTCGGACGATGTCCGGTGCCTGGTAGCCCGGGGTGCCGTAGAGGTATCCGAACGAGTTGATGCGTGACACCGCGCCGAGGTCGATCAGCTTGAGCTGCTCCTCGGTCAACACGATGTTGTCCGGCTTGAGGTCGTTGTAGACCAGCCCCAGCGAGTGCAGGTAGCCCAGCGCCGGCAGGATCTCGAGCATGTAGGCGATGGCCTGGGCCACCGGCAGCCGGCTGCCGCGGCGCTGCTTGAGCGACTGCCCGCCGACGTACTCCATCACGATGTAGCCGACCGGGTCGCCGTGGGAATCCGGGTGCTGGACGAAGTTGAAGATCTTCACGATCGATGGGTGGGTCACCTCGGCGAGGAACTGCCGCTCGGCCATCGCGATGGCCTGCGCCTCGGCGTCGCCGGAATGCACCAGACCCTTGAGCACCACCGGGCGCTCGTTGACGTTGTGGTCGACCGCCAGATACACCCAGCCCAGCCCACCGTGTGCCAGACAGCCCTTGATCTCGTACTGCCCGGCCACCATGTCGCCCGGCTTGAGTTGCGGCAGAAAGGAATACGGGCTGCCGCAGTGCGGGCACCAGCCCTCCGAGGCGGCTCGTTTTGTTTCGGAGTCGGCCGGACCGGATCGGCCCACCGGCCGGCCGCAGTTCCAGCAGAACCGCTTGTTCTCGGCGACGACCGGGTCGGCCATCAGCGCCTCGAGCGGGTTGGTTTCGGGGACCCGCGGGATCTCCACCAGGCCACCGCCCAGCCGCCGGCGCGGTGCGACGGTGCGCACCACCGTCGCATCCGGGGATTCGTCGTCACCCAAGGCCGCGGAGTTCGGACCCTCGCGGGGACGGAAGATCGCCTGTGTCGACATCGGGCGGCGCACCGACGACGATTCGGCCAGCACGTCGGCTCGCTGGGTGGCCGGACCGTCGTCGTGGTCCGCGGTCAACTCGCGCGGCTCGTCGGTCTCGCCGCGCTGTGCCTCATCGTCGGCGGCCATCAGTCCGAATACCTCGGTGTGGGTGGCACCGGCGCCGGACCGAGCACGGTCAACCACTTGCGGTACAACGTGTTCCAGGTGCCGTCACGGCGGATGCGTTCCAGCGTGCCGTTGACGAAACGAACCAGCCCGGTGTTGTCCAGGTTGATCCCGATGCCGTAGGGCTCCTCGTCCATGCTCGGCCCGACGATATGCAGATACGGGTCTTGGGCCATCAGCCCGGCCAGGATCGAGTCGTCGGTGCTGACGGCGTCGACCTGCCGCTGCTGCATCGCCACCAGACAGTCGGCCCAGTTCACCACCGAGACGATGATCGGCGCCGGGGAGATGTGCCGGATGCGCCGCAACGACGTGGTGCCCTGCGCGACGCAGACCCGCTTGCCGGACAAATCGGCGGCCTGGCGGATCGCGGAGTCACGCGGCACCAGCAGGCGCTGGTTGGCGACCAGGTACACCGTCGAGAAGTTCACCAGCTTCCGTCGGCTGCAGGTGATGCTCATGGTCTTGACCACGATATCGACTTCGGATTTCTGCAGCGCCGCAATGCGTTCGGCCGAGGCCAGGATGCGGTACTCGACCTGCGACGGCGTGCCGAAGATGTCGCGGGCCACCTCCCCGGCGATGTCGACGTCGAAACCGGTGATCTCACCGGTGATCGGGTCACGGAAGCTGAACAGGTTGCTGCCGATGTCGAGCCCGACGATGAGCCGGCCACGGCGGCGGATCTTGTCGACCGCCGCGTCGGCCTCGGCCTTGCTGCGGAACGGGCGCAGGCTGGCGGTGGCGTCGCAGTTCTGGTTGGCCTGGTCGGGCGGCCGGGGCGCCTCGGGCGTCAGCTCCTGCATCCCGGCCGGGGTGGGCGGCGGCAGCGTCGGCACCGCGGTCGGCGTCACGAACTCCGAGTGAGCACACCCGGCCAGCGCCAGCACCGCGCTGAGCGCACACACCAGCAGCCGACGCGACATCATTTGTACTCGTTCAGTCGTGGCCACAGCCCGAGCGCGACCGCGATCGCGGCGCCCATGCTCAGCACCGCACCCCCGAGCGGGGCCACCGACAGTACCCGGCGCGCGTTGAGCACGTCACTGCGCAGCTGGTTGCGGCTGTGCTGCAGCGCCTTGTCCAGTGCCGCGTCGAGCTGGTCGAACGCCGGAGTGGAGTCATCACCGCTGCCGCCGAGGGCCACCTGGGTGGCGGCGCGGTAGTTGCCGACACCGATGTAGGAGTTCATCCGGTCGTTGGCCTGCCGCCACCGGGCCAGCAGCTGCCCGGCGTTGGCCAGGTCCGCCTTGTCGACGGCGTCGCCGCGCTCCAGGTAGCCCTCCAGCTGCTCCCGCATGGTGTCGATGCGCTGGTAGAACGTCTGTTTGCGGGTCTCTTCGTCGCCGCGCCGGATCAGCGACAGCGTCTCGTCGGCGCGCGCCTGCTGCGCGGTGATCGCCAGGTTGGTGATCGCCTTGAGCGATTCGGCGCCGGTGTCCTTGGCATTGCGGCTGCCAGCGGTGGAGATCACCAGGACGGTGCCGACCCAGATCACCATCAGCAGGATCGCCAGCCCCCCGGTGACCAGGCCGGGGTTGATCCGTCGCCGGGTGCGGCGGGCCAGCCAGCGGTGCGCGAACGCACCGAACAGCACGGTGGTGGCCACCACCAGGATCACCGGGGCCGGCACCCGCGTCGACGCCGTGGTCTGCACGTCCACCGTCGCCGAGGTGGCCTGATAGAGCCGCTGGGCATCGGGCAGGATCGTGTGCTGCATCAGCTCGGAGGCTTCCGACAGGTACGACGAACCGACCGGATCACCCGAGCGGTTGTTCGTCCGGGCGGTCTCGATCAGCCCGGTGTAGACGGCCAACCCGGCGTTGATCCGCCCCAGCAGCGCCAGCAGCGGCTCGTCGCTCACGCCGCCCGCGGCCCGGGTCACCGCCACCGCGGCGTCGGTGATGGCCTGCTCGTAGCGTTCCCGTACCGCCCGCGGCTCACCCTGGGCGATGAACGCGGTGGCCGCGGCGGCGTCGGCGACCGACAGCGTGGTGTAGAGCTGCCCGGCGGCATACGCCAGCGGCTCGGTGTGGTCGAGCACCGTGGTCAGTGTGTTCTGCCGGTTGTTGATCGCGGTGGCGGTCGCGAACGCGCTGATACCGCCGAGAGCGGCCAGGATGAGGCCGATGGCCAGGATTCGCCCCGGGGTGGTGGTGAAGAACCACCAGCGGGGTCGGGCGGTTTCGGTCGGCGACCGCAACGCCGTCGGCTCGGTTGACGGATGCGCCAACTCAACGGTCACGTCTGTTC
>CAYNJD010000295.1:0-4350 GCA_964397355.1 uncultured Mycobacterium sp.
GCCAGCCAGATCCGCACCGTGGACCGCAGCGAGCGCATCCGCACCTACAACTTCCCGGAGAACCGGATCACCGATCACCGCATCGGCTACAAGGCGCACAACCTCGACCAGGTTCTCGACGGAGACCTCGATGCGATGTTCGACGCGCTGGCCGCCGCCGACAAGGAATCCCGGTTGCAGGGGACGTCGTGACCAAGCTCCGGGACGCGATCGACTCCGCGACAGTGGTTTTCGCCGATGCCGGAATCGACTCGGCCCGATACGACGCCGAAGAACTCGCCGCCCACGCGGCCGGTACCGACCGCGGCCGGCTGACGCTGCTCGACCCGCCGGGCGACGACTTCTTCGCGCGCTACCGGGAACTGGTCACCGCACGCCGATCCCGGATTCCGCTGCAGCATCTGATCGGAACCGCGGCGTTCGGTCCGGTGACGCTGCAGGTCGGCCCCGGGGTGTTCGTGCCCCGGCCGGAGACCGAGGCCATGCTCGAATGGGCGCTGAAACAAGATGCGGCTCAACGACTTCCTTCCCGACCGGTGATCGTCGATGCCTGCACCGGCTCCGGCGCGCTGGCGATCGCGCTGGCCCACGCCATTCCCGCCGCGCGGGTGATCGGTATCGACGACAGCGAGACCGCGCTGCGCTACGCGCGACGCAACCGCGCGGGCACGGCAGTCGAGTTGATCCGTGCCGACGTCACCGCACCGGGCCTGCTGCCCGAACTCGACGGCGCGGTCGACCTGATGGTCGCCAACCCGCCCTACATTCCCGACGGTGCGGAGCTGGATCCCGAAGTGGCCCAACATGACCCCGAGCATGCATTGTTCGGTGGCCCCGACGGCATGTCGGTGATCGCGCCGCTGGCAAAGCTGGCCGCGCGGCTGCTGCGCCCCGGTGGCCTGTTCGCGGTCGAGCACGACGACACCGCCTCGGCGGCTACCGTGCACACGGTGCTCGGCACGGGATTCTTCGACGACGTGGTGTCCCGACCGGACCTGACCGGACGGCCCCGGTTCATCACGGCGGTCAGGAACAGCCAACCATGACAGAGGTTTTCGACTGCGCGGACGCCGACCGGCGTGCTGCCGGCATCGCGAGCGCGATCGAGGCCGTGCGCGCCGGCCGGCTGGTGGTACTGCCCACCGACACCGTATACGGCATCGGCGCTGACGCCTTCAACAACGCCGGGGTGACCGCACTGCTGGCGGCGAAAAGACGAGGCCGCGACATGCCGGTCGGTGTGCTGGTCGGATCCTGGAATTCCATCGACGGCCTGGCGCTGATGGTGCCCGACACCGCCCGCGAACTGATCCGCGCGTTCTGGCCGGGTGCGTTGAGCCTGATCGTCACCCAGGCACCGTCACTGCACTGGGATCTCGGTGAGGCCCGCGGCACCGTCATGGTGCGCATGCCGCTGCACCCGGTGGCATTGGAGGTGCTCAAGGCCGTCGGCCCGATGGCGGTGTCGAGCGCCAACGTCTCCGGCGGCGCAGCGGCCGTCGACGCCGGCGAAGCGCAACGCCAACTCGGCGAGGCCGTCGACGTCTACCTCGACGCCGGCCCGGCCGAACAGGGGGAGGCCTCGACGATCGTCGACCTGACCGGGAGCGCCCCGCGTATCGTGCGGGCCGGGCCGGTCTCGGCCGAGCAGATCGGCGCGGTGCTGGGGCTGGATCCGGCCGGACTGACGGAGACACCGTGACCGGCCTGCTCGCCCTCGCCGACCGCGGTGCCGGCGTGCCGCTGCGGGAACTCGCGCTGGTCGGGCTGACCGCTGCGATCATCACCTACTTCACCACCGGGCCGGTCCGGTGGCTGGCCACCCGGCTGGGCGCGGTGGCCTACCCGCGCGAACGCGACGTCCACGTGCAGCCGACGCCGCGGATGGGCGGCCTGGCGATGTATGTCGGCGTCGTCGCCGCGATCTTTCTGGCGTCGCAGCTGCCCGCGCTGACCCGCGGCTTTGTCTACTCCACCGGCATGCCCGCGGTGGTGCTGGCCGGCGGGGTGATCATGGGCATCGGCCTGCTCGACGACAAGTGGGGTCTGGACGCGCTGACCAAGTTCGCCGGCCAGATCACCGCGGCCAGCGTGCTGGTCACCATGGGCGTCGCCTGGAGTGTGCTGTACATCCCGATCGGCGGCGTCGGCACCGTGGTGCTCGATCAGGCGTCGTCGATCCTGCTCACCCTGGCGCTGACCGTCTCAGTGGTCAACGCGATGAACTTCGTCGACGGGCTCGACGGGCTCGCGGCCGGGCTGGGGCTGATCACCGCGCTGGCGATCTGCATCTTCTCTGTCGGCCTGCTGTCCGACCACGGTGGCGACGTGTTGTTCTACCCGCCGGCGCTGATCTCGGTGGTGCTGGCCGGAGCCTGTCTGGGGTTCCTGCCGCACAACTTCCATCCCGCCAAGATCTTCATGGGCGATTCCGGGTCGATGCTGATCGGGCTGATGCTGGCCGCCGCGTCCACGACCGCTGCGGGACCGATTTCGCAGAGTGCCTACGGCGCCCGCGACGTTTTCGCGCTGCTGTCGCCGTTTCTGCTGGTGGCCGCGGTGGTGTGTGTGCCCGCGCTGGACATGTTGCTGGCGATCATCCGCCGGACCCGGGCCGGGCGCAGCCCGTTCAGCCCCGACAAGATGCACCTGCATCACCGGCTGCTGCAGATCGGCCACTCCCACCGCCGGGTGGTGCTGCTGATCTACCTGTGGGTGGCGATCGTCGCGTTCGGCACCGCCGGCACCATCTTCTTCGACCCGCGCTACGCCGGGGCGGTGATGCTGGGTGCGATGCTCATCGCGATTGTCGTTACGCTCATTCCGCTACTTCGTCGTGACGGCGGCCTGGAGGACAGCCCCTACGACACGCGGTAGTAGCACGGTCTAAGATGGTGTTGTAGGTGGTTCCGCAGCGCGTTCGGGCATCCGATACGCTCGGCGGGCGACTTCACGACAGTGACGCAGGGCAAGTCGAGATTGGGGTGAGGCGGTGACGACACCAGCGCAGGACGCGCCGTTGGTGTTTCCCTCCGTGGCCTTCCGGCCACTGCGTCTCCTCGTCATCAGCGCCGTGCTGGCCGTGGTGGCCACCCTCCTTGCTTGGTACGTCGGCAACGCGCTCTTCGGGGTGTTCTTCGGTGCCGGGCTGGCGCTGGGGCTGGGCAACGCCCTGCTGGTGCGTCGCTCGGTGGAGTCGATCACCGCCAAAGAACACCCGCTGAAGTCGCAGATGGCACTGAACTCCGCGACCCGGCTGCTGGTCATCAGCGCCGTCGGCCTGCTGATCGCCTACCTGTTCCGGCCGCTGGGCCTGGGCGTGCTGGCCGGTCTGGCGGTGTTCGAGGTGCTGCTGGTGGCAACCACCACGCTGCCGGTGGTAAGAAAACTGCGCCGCGACGCAGCGGCTGGTGGATCAACGGGCCATGAGGGCTTTGAAGGCACCGAAGGGACGGCACAGTAGCGATGATCGAGACCACCCTGGCCGAAGCCAAGATCGAGGTCGGCCACCACGAAACCGCCGTATGGCCGTGGCTGGGGACCGTCAACATCGACACCATCATGGCGAGCGCGATCGCCGCGGTGATCGTCATCGCGCTGGCGTTCTACCTGCGGGCCAAGGTCACCTCGACCGGAGTCCCCGGCGGTGTGCAGCTGTTCTTCGAGGCGATCACCGTGCAGATGCGCAACCAGATCGAAGGTGCGATCGGCATGCGCATCGCGCCGTTCGTGTTGCCGCTGGCGGTCACGATCTTCGTGTTCATCCTGATCTCCAACTGGCTGTCGGTGCTGCCGCTGCAGTACTCCGACGAGTCCGGGGCCGCCAAGGAACTGTTCGCGCCGCCGGCGGCCGATATCAACTATGTGCTGGCGTTGGCGCTGTTCGTATTCATCTGCTACCACCTGGCCGGGTTCTGGCGCCGCGGCTTCCTGGGCCACCCGTGGCGGGTGCTCAAGGGACACGTGGCCTTCCTGGCGCCGATCAACCTGGTCGAGGAGATCGCCAAGCCGATCTCGCTGTCGCTGCGACTTTTCGGCAACATCTTCGCCGGCGGCATCCTGGTCGGTCTGATCGCGCTGTTCCCGCCCTACGTGCTCTGGGCGCCCAACGCGATATGGAAGGCATTCGACTTGTTCGTCGGGCTGATCCAGGCGTTCATTTTCGCGCTGCTGACCATCTTGTACTTCTCGCAGGCGATGGAGATGGACGACCACGCAGACCACTAGCAAGCCCGACACCACAACAAAGACCTGGTAGAGAACTACCAGCTAGCAAGGAGGAAAAGAAATGGACCCCCAAATCGCAATGGGTGCCCTCATCGGCGGCGGCCTGATCATGGCCGGCGGCGC
>CAYNJD010000296.1:0-2194 GCA_964397355.1 uncultured Mycobacterium sp.
CGCTGGTCGAGCTGTCTTAGGTTAGGAGAGAACCACCAAAGTGTTTGCCACGTCGGTTATTCGGAAGCTCGCGATCAGTGAGGAGATGCTGGCCGAGACCCACAACTTCGTGGGGCTGGCCGCGCACGTCACCGGTCCGGTCGACATCGACCTGCTCTCCGAGGCCTACGAGGCGCTGCTGGAGGCCCACCCGATCCTGACCGGCCGGCTCGAGCGACTGCCCGACGGCCGGCACCAGTTCGTCACCGACGACCTGATGCCCGACGGCGTCGAGGTGATCGAACTCGCTCGCCCCGATGCGCAGCCGCCCGCCCCGCACTTCGACCAGAGCGAGTCGTTGGTTGCGCTGCGGGTGATCATCGCCGACGGGCAGGCGCAGCCGACGCTGTATGTGCACCACGCCGTCGCCGACGGCCACCACATGTACGCGCTGATCGAGGAGATGCTCTCCTACTACACCGATCTGGTCACCACCGGACGCATCGGTGCCATCAACGTCGAACCCGCACCCCAGTCGATCGAGGCGGTGCTGGCCGACCGGGGGATCGAGAAGCAGCAGCGCTCCGGAATCGAACGGTTCATGCCGGCGCTGTTCGCCTACGACCTGCCGCCCACCCGGCGGGCCGTCGCGGGAGAGACACCGTCGTCACCGGTGCGGGTGCCGATGGCCTCGTGCCGGCTGACCGAAAGCCAGACCAACGACGTGGTCGCCTTCGGTAGGGCCCACGACCTGAGCCTGCACGCGGTGCTCTCGGCGGCGGTGCTGATGGCCGAATGGCAGTTGCGCGGCAAGCTCAGCATCCCGGTGCCCTACGTCTATACCGTCGACCTGAGATACTTTCTGTCGCCGCCGGTTTCGGCCACCGGGTGCACCAATCCGATCGGGTTGGCGACCTACCTCGCCGAGATCGACGCCAAGACCGACCTGGTCGCCATCGCCCGCGACATCGCCGAGAACTTCCAGAAAGACCTCGACGAGGGCGTCATCCAGCAGTCCCGGCTGCACTTCAGCCCGCAGTACGTGGGCAACCCGCCCGGTCTGCCCGACGTGGTGGTGCTGAGCAACAACGGCCTGGTTCCGCCGGTGCGCACACCACCCGGCGTGGAGGTGACCACCACCCACGGCGAACTGTATTTCGCGGTGAGCGCCGGGATCGACATCTACTTCACCCAGATCTTCTCCGGCCAGCTCAACATCGAATACCACTCACACGGGCCGGAACCCGAGCGTTCGGTGGAGGCTATCCGCGCACTGCTGTGCGGCATCGCCGAGCAGCACGCCGCCGCGGGCGTCAGCTGAGCCGGCCGAAGGCGTAGCGGTGGTATTGCAGCATTCCCCGCAGCGGCCGCACCGCACGGGCCACCCGGCTGGAGCGCCGGAACCGGGCCGGCACCCGGGTGAAGGTCTGCGCGTCGAACAAGTTGGTGGCGGCCAGCAGTCGCACACCGGAGACGGATTCGAGAATGTCGGCGGGGCCGTTGACCGCCCAGTGCAGGGTTGCGCCGGACTGCCGCTGCAGCCGGTGCGTCTTCTGCGACTTGATCCCGAACCAGTTGTAGAAGTCGATCTGCAGTTCGCCGGCGGGAAACCGGTCGACGACGCTCTGCAGCAGCGCCACGCCGTCGGATTCGGTCAGATACATGCTGATGCCCTCGGCCAGCAGCAGCACCGGACGGTCGGCGGGGATCTCGGTCAGCCACGACGGGTCGGTCGCCGACGTCGCCATCAGGTGATAACCGGGACGGTCGGGGTAGATCTGCTCGCGCAACGCGATCACCGGCGGCTGGTCGACGTCGTACCAGGCCACCTCGGGGCCCGGGTCGATCCGGAACACCCGGGCGTCCAAGCCGCAGCCCAGGTGGATGACGGTGGCCCGCGGGTTCGCCGCGAGGAACTGGCGCGCCCAGACGTCGTACTGGGCGGTGCGCACCGTCACCAGGGGCGCCCACCGGCCCGGGGCTTTGAGCGCTTCCCAGTCGAAGTCGATGCGCTCGACCGCCTCCTTGGCGTAGCGATCGCCCAGCACCGGGGAGTCGAAATCGGCGTCGAGCGCCTTGAGGTACAGCGTGGTCAACATGGTTGCAGCGGCGCCGTGCAGGTCGACGGGGATCTTGTCTGCCACGGCGGCGAGCCTAATACCCTTGACGGGCACTCGATACACCGCACGGTCGAACCCGGCGGTTCAGCGAGGCT
>CAYNJD010000296.1:2294-4330 GCA_964397355.1 uncultured Mycobacterium sp.
GCGGTTCAGCGAGGCTTGACGGAGGAGAGCCGAAGCCGGGACCGCCGCACCAACACAGCGGTTCAGCGAGGCTTGACGGAGGAGAGCCGAAGCCGGGACCGCCGTATGAACCAGGAGGCACAGATGGCGGATGAGACCAAGGGCAGCGGGCGGGCGCCGCGGATCCTGTTGCTGTACTACAGCTACACCGGCCAGTCGCTGAAGGTGCTCGAGGCCGCCGGCGAGGTGTTCGCCGAGCGGGGCGCCGAGGTGGTCAAGGCCGGTATCGAGTTCACCGATCCCCGCTACGCGCAGCGGTTCTCACATTTCCCGATGCGCCGGGTGTGGCCGGACATGCTCAGTGTGCTCAAGGCCCAGCAGCGGGGCGAGACGGGGGAGATCCGCACTCCCGACGCGGTGCGCGACGGTGAGTACGACCTGATCTGCATCGGCTCACCGACCTGGTGGAAAGCACCCGCCATGCCGATCCGGTCGTTCCTGAAAACCGATGAGGCGCGAAAACTGCTGGCCGGCAAGCCGTTCGCGGTGTTCACCGTGTGTCGCGAGTTCTGGCAGGAGAACTACGCCGAGGTCTGCCGGCTCGGTGAGGAGTGCGGCGGCCGCTACACCGACGAGATCCACTTCACCTATCCCGGCGACCCGCTGCGCTCCATGCTGTCGCTGACCAGCTATCTGGGCAGCGGGCGCTACCGGAAGCGGTACCTGGGGCTGCGGCTGCCGCCCACCAACGTCCAACCCGAGCAGCTGGAGCGGGTTCGCAAGTTCGCCGCGGACCTGGCGAGCCGGCTGTTCGGCACCTAGAGGAAGGCGGACATGCCCCGTTCTTTCGACATCGTGTTCGAGTCGCCGGCCAGCGTCGAACAGGTCCACGCCGCGTTCGGGTCGCGGGACTACTGGCTGGCCCGCATCGACGCCTTTGAGGGTGAGAAGGCGCTGGACTCGCTCACCGTCTCCGCCGACGGCGAGGTGCGGGTGGTGGTCACCGAGGATCTGCGCCACGGCGCGCTGCCGGGGATCCTCACCAAGATCTACCGCGGCGACCTCAACATCGTCACCACCGAGGTCTGGACCCCCACCGGGGACGGCCGGGTCAGCGGCGACATCGACGTCGCGGTCATCGGCGCGCCGGGCCGCGGCGGCGGCACCGCACTGCTGCAACCCGCCGGCAGTGGTTCGCGGATGGACCTCACCGGGACCATCGAGTTCAAGATCCCGCTGGTGGGCGGGCCGATCGAGAGTTTCCTGGCCAAGGAGTTCGCCCAGGGCATACCCGACATCCAGCGGTTCACCGCGGAATGGCTGAGCGACAGGGCCGGAAAATGACCGGGTCCGACACCCCGCGGTTCGTCCCCACCAATGTGCCCGGTGCCGCCGAGGCGCTGGCCCGCCTCGATATGCCGTTGGGTGAAGCCATGATGACCCAGCGCGCGGTGCGGCGGGTCTACTCCGAGCCGGTCGACGACGCGGTGGTGCTCAAGTGCATCGAACTGGCGTTGCGAGCCCCCACCGGCAACGACGGCCAGAACTGGGAGTTCATCGTCGTGCGCGACCGTCGCGTCAAGGAAGAGCTGGCCAACCGCTACCGGCAGGCCTGGAAGATCCAGCGCGGCGTGGTGTTGCGGCGCAGGCTCAAGACCGACCCGTCGATCGCCGCCATCGCGCGGGCGATGGAATGGCAGATCGACCACTTCGCCGAGATCCCGGTGCTGGTGGTGGCCTGCCTGCGGCTGGGAGCCCGGGAGGGGCGGCTGCCGGTGGTGCGGATGCCCCACATCGCCGAATCGGCCTACTGGGGCTCGATCTATCCCAGCGTGCAGAATCTGCTGTTGGCGGCTCGTGCCATGGGCCTGGGCGCCTCGCTGATCACGCTGCCGCTGTGGAGTCAGCGGGCGGCGCGGCGCATCCTGGGCCTGCCGCGTGCGGTCACGCCGTGCTGCATCGTGCCGCTGGGCTGGCCGCGCGGGCGCTACGGCCCGACCACCCGCAGACCGGTGGGCGAAGTGGTCCATCTGGACGGCTACGGCAACCGGGCCTGG
>CAYNJD010000297.1:0-4322 GCA_964397355.1 uncultured Mycobacterium sp.
GTTCAGCGAGGCTCGACGGAGGAGAGGTGAAGCTGGGATCGCCGCATGGATTCCGCGGTTCAGCGAGGCTCGACGGAGGAGAGGTGAAGCTGGGATCGCCGCATGGATTCCGTGGTTCAGCGAGGCTCGACGGAGGAGAGGTGAAGCTGGGATCGCCGCACGGACCCCGCGACGAACCGACCCGCCGGGTCCGGCTGATGCGGTGGGGGCTGATCCCGGCGTGGACCAAGGCCGGCCGCGACGGATTGCCGGCGGCCGGGGGACCGCTGCTGATCAACGCCCGGGCCGACAAGATCACCACCTCACCGGCTTACCGCTCGGCCGCGCAGCGCCGGCGCTGCCTGGTGCCGATGGACGGCTTCTACGAATGGCGCGCGGATCCCGCCGACCCGCCCGGACGCCAGGCCCGTAAGACACCGTTTTACATCCACGGTGACGGCGCCATGCTGTTCGCCGCCGGCCTGTGGTCGGTCTGGCGGCCCGACCGCGGCGCCGACCCGCTGTACAGCGTCACGATCATCACCACCGACGCCGTCGGCGACCTCGCCGGGATTCACGACCGGATGCCGTTGCTGCTGCCCGAAAACCATTGGGACGCTTGGCTGGATCCGGATGCGCCGGCCGATACCGCACTGCTGGCCCGGCCGCCGGAGATAGCGGGGGTCGCGCTGCGTGAGGTCTCGACGCTGGTCAACAACGTGCGCAACAATTCACCCGAGCTGATCGCGGCGGCCGCGCCGCAACCTGAGCAGGGGTATCTGCTCTAGCCGCACCGCTAGCGGCCGACCAGCCCGCGCTTCTGGGCGGTGTACTCCTCCTCGGTGAGGATGCCGGCATTGCGCAGCTCTGCCAATTCACGCAGTTCGACATCGATGCCCAGCAACAGTCCGAAGGCCGATTCGGGTGTCAGGGTCGGCAGCTCATTCGACGGGCGTTCCGGCGGGCGCGGGGTGGTGGCGCCGGTGGTCGGGACGCGGCGGCCGCCGGCGGCACCAGCGCTGGCCCGGCCCGCAACGCCCGCTGCGGCCATACCCACCCCGGGGATCACCGTCTCGGCGCTGGCGAGGCCGGGAGCGGCCGAGGTACCGGCGGCTGTGCCCGTGGACGCCAACGACACTCCGACCTGCTGGACCATCGACGGCACCGCCGAGGCCCAGGCCAGCGGGACCGACAAGCCGCTGATCGAGGTCGCCGAGGCCATGCCGGCCGACACCGGAAGCGCGCCGGACATGGCGGCGCGCAGCAGTTCCTCGCCCACGCCGGCGACCCCGAGCGGATCGATCAGGAACGAACCGAGGGCATCGATGCCGAACGTGCCCATCGAGTCGACGACGAGTTCGAGACCGGCGTTGGTGAGTTCGATGGCGGGTGCGCTGGATGTCGCGGCGGCCGTGACCGGCCCGATGACACCGGCCAGCGCCGACAAACCTGCCGACGAACCGGCAGTGGTCGGCACGGTGGAACCCGGCAGCGCCGGGGTGATCCCTGCGCCCAGGCCCCCGCCCTGGCCGTTCGCCGCCGCGGCGGCGGCGTGCCCGACGGCGTGTCCGGCCGCGGAGGCGTGTCCGGCGTGTCCGACGGCGTGTCCGGCGTGCCCGATGCCGTGTCCCACCGCGTGACCGACCGCGGAGGCGTGCGCGGCCGCCCCCGCGGTGTTCGTGGTGCGCGGCGGCGTGGTGAACGGGACGAGCTTGGTCGCTGCTGCGGCGCCCGCGGCGTAGCTGTACATCGCCGTGGCGTCCTGGGCCCACATCTCGGCGTAGTGGGCTTCGGTGGCCGCGATCGCGGCGGTGTTCTGGCCCAGGAAGTTGGTGGCGACCAGGGTCATCAGCAGGCTGCGGTTGGCGGCGATGACCGGCGGGGGCACGGTCATGGCGAATGCGGTCTCGTAGGCGGCGGTCGCGGCCCGGGCCTGGATGGCGGTCTCTTCGGCCTGGATCGCGGCGCTACGCATCCACTGTGCATAGGGCGCGGCCGCCGCGGCCATGGCGGTGGCGCTGGGCCCGGCCCAGCCGGAGGACAGTTCGGCGAGCACCGATTCGTAGGCGAGGCCCGCGGTGTTCAGCTCGGCGCCCAGCGCATCCCAGGACGATGCCGCGGCCAGCAGCGGGCCGGCGCCCGCGCCGGTATACATCCGGCCCGAGTTGACTTCCGGCGGCAAAAATGCGAAATCCATGGTGTTATCGGCCGAGTAGGCGCCGCTTCTCGGCGGCGAACTCTTCTTCGGTGAGGATTCCGGCGTCGCGCAGGTCGGCCAGCTCCCGTAGTTCACCGGAGATCCGGGTGATCGGGCCGTTCAACGGACGCGTGGGCGGTGTCGCCGATTGCTCCGGTTGGTCACGCTGCTTGACGACCGCGCGCGGCACCGGCTTGGAGGCGGTTGTCGTCGGCGCCTTGGAGGTCGTGCCGGCACCGCGCCGGACCCCGGCGGTGGCCCGGCCGGCCAAACCGGCGGCCGCCATCGCGGCCAACGGCAGCGCGGTGGCCCCGGCCGCCGCGGGGACAGCACCCTCGGCCGCGGTCGGCAACGCCCCGCCGACCTGATGGATCACCGTCGTGGTCGGCGCCGCGGTGGCCCAGGCCTGCGGTACCGACAACCCGCTGAGGGTGGCCGCCTCGCCCATTTCGGCGCTCACCGGCGTGACCGCACTGGCCAGCGCCATCTCCGGCAACAGTTCACTCTCGATCTCACCGACGCCGATCAGGTCGATACCGAAGGACCCGGCCGCGTCGACGCCGAAGGTGCCGGCCGCGTCGACGCCGAAGGTGCCGAACAGGCTGGCGGCCAGCGCCGCGTAGGAGGCTGCCAGGGCGGGATCCATCGCCGCCGCCGAACCCATCGAATTAACCAGCGCGGCATTGGATCCGGCTGCCGCCGACCCCGGAGTGGTGAGCCCCTGCAGTGCCTGGGTGATCGCGGAGGCCACGGTGTCGGCCCGACTGCCGGCCGCGGTGGCGGTCGCCTGCCCGACAGCTCCGGCCTGGTTCGCCGCCCCCGCGGGGTTGGTGGTCTGCGGCGGCTGGGTGAACGGGCTGAGCCTGCTGGCGGCCGCGGAGCCGGCGGCGTAGCCGTACATGGCGGTGGCGTCCTGGGCCCACATCTCGGCGTAGTGGGCTTCGGTGGCCGCGATGGCGGCGGTGTTCTGGCCCAGGTAGTTGGTCGCCAGCAGGGTCATCAGCTGGGCGCGGTTGGCGGTGACGATCGGGGGCGGCACGGTCATCGAGAACGCGGTGTCGTAGGCGGCGGCGGCGGTCCGGGCCTGTGACGCGGCGTGCTCGGCCTGGACGGCGGTGGTGTGCATCCACTGGGCGTACGGCGCGGCGGCGGCGGCCATCGCGGTGGCGCTGGGTCCGGCCCACCCACTGGACAGCTCGTCGATCATCGAGTCGTAGGCCACGCCTGCGGAGTTCAGTTCGGCGGCCAGCGAACTCCAGGCGGTGGCGGCGGCAAGCAGTGGGCCGGCGCCCGGGCCGCAGTACATCCGGGCCGAGTTGATCTCGGGTGGCAGGGTCGCGAAATCCATTGCTAGACAGTCCCATCAGCGGTATGCGTCATCACTTCTCCTGAAATTCCCCCGGTTCGCGTCGGTTGACGGGCCGCTGGGCGCACCACTGGCTGCACTCGGTCACGGCGACGGTAGAAGGTGAACTTGAAGTGAACCTGAAGAAGACTTCGGTGGCCGAAAACTCCGCCGCCGAGGCTCCCCATCCGGGCGCGGCGGTGTTATCAATGGACCATGGCCGATTCCCGGTCCGCCGAGCGACGAGGCGGCAGTCCCGCTGCGCGGGCCGCCGAGACCTTCAGTGTGGGGACACCACGGGTGCTGGTGGTGGAGGATTCCGAGACGATCCGTGAGATGGTCAGCGAGGCGCTGACCGACGCGGGCTACCTCACCGACAGCCAGCCCGACGGCGACAAGCTGGAGGATGTGCTGGACGGCTTCCGGCCGGACCTGGTGGTGCTCGACGTGATGCTGCCGGGTCGCGACGGTTTCGCGCTGCTGGATGTGATCCTGGGCTGGGGCGAGGTCGGGGTGGTGCTGCTCACCGCACGCGACGGCCTGCCCGACCGGCTGCGCGGACTCGATGGCGGGGCCGACGACTACGTGGTCAAGCCGTTCGAGCTCGCCGAACTGGTGTCTCGGGTGGGTGCGGTGCTGCGCCGGCGAGGCCGGCTGCCGGCGGCTGTGCAGTTCGGTGATCTGATGGTCGACGTCGACGCCGGGGTGGCTTCACGCTCGGGGACCCCGCTGGGGTTGACCGCGACCGAGCTGCGGGTGCTCGTCTACCTCGTCGAACAGCGCGGCCGCATCGTCAGCAGC
>CAYNJD010000298.1:0-4299 GCA_964397355.1 uncultured Mycobacterium sp.
CTTCCCGACCGCCACCCACATCGCGGCCACCGAAGCCGCGGTGCGCCACCTGATCCCGGCATTGCAGGTGCTGCACGACGCGCTGGACGCCAAGGCCGCCGAGTGGCGCACCGTGGTGAAGTCGGGCCGCACCCACCTGATGGACGCCGTGCCGGTGACGCTGGGCCAGGAGTTCTCCGGCTACGCCCGCCAGGTCGAGGCGGGCATGGAAAGAGTGCGCGGGTGCCTTCCGAGGCTCGGCGAGCTGGCCATCGGCGGCACCGCCGTCGGCACCGGGCTGAATGCGCCGGAGGGCTTCGGCGCCAAGGTGGTCGAGGTGCTGGTCAACGAGACCGGGATCAGTGAGCTGCGCACCGCGGCGAACTCGTTCGAAGCCCAGGCGGCCCGCGACGGGCTGGTCGAGGCGTCCGGGGCGCTGCGCACCATCGCGGTGTCGCTGACCAAGATCGCCAACGACATCCGGTGGATGGGTTCGGGCCCGCTGACCGGGCTGGCCGAAATCCAGCTGCCGGACCTGCAGCCGGGCAGCTCGATCATGCCGGGCAAGGTGAATCCGGTGCTGCCCGAAGCCGTTACCCAGGTGGCGGCGCAGGTCATCGGTAACGACGCGGCGATCGCCTGGGGCGGCGGCAACGGCGCCTTCGAACTCAACGTGTACATCCCGATGATGGCCCGCAACATGCTGGAGTCCTTCAAGCTACTGACCAACGTGTCGACGCTGTTCGCCGAACGCTGCATCACCGGCCTGGTCGCCAATGAGGAGCACCTGCGCGAGCTGGCCGAATCATCTCCGTCAATCGTGACGCCGCTGAACTCCGCTATCGGCTACGAGGAGGCCGCCGCGGTGGCCAAGCAGGCCCTCAAGGAGCGCAAGACCATCCGCCAGACCGTGATCGACCGCGGGCTGATCGGCGAGAAGCTGTCGGAGGCCGAGCTGGACAAGCGCCTCGACGTGCTGGCGATGGCCAAGGTGAAGGACGCCTAACGCGCTGACCGCCGCCCGAATACCCAACGATCAGAAGGGCGGCGGGTCGTCGCCCGGGTCGGCTGCTACGCGGGCCGACCGGGCGGCTTGCTCGGCTGCCCGGCGGGCTTCACGGGCTCTGCGGTTCTGGTTGCGTTCGGCGTTGATCCGCGCCGCGCGGCTTTGGGCGCGGGTGCGCCGGCGCCGGGGCATCATCGCGGTGCGTTCCCCGCACTGGATGTCCGACGACCGCTGCGGTGGCGCCAGTTCCCCGGTGGGCACACACAGTTGCGGAAAGAACCACGCGCTGCCCGGTGTGGTGACATAGGTGTGCCCCGTCGGCGACCTCAGGATCACCGTTCCGTCCGGCAGCTGCTGATCCCGCCAGCCCCAAAACGTCTTGACCAGATGATGTGCACGGCAATAACACTTGAGATTCGACGCATGGGTGGGTCCACCGTCAGCGAACGGAATCGTATGGTCCACATCGCAGTCGAGTGCCGAGTGATCGCAGCCGGGCCAGCGACAGGTCAGATCCCGCCAACGCACAAAATCGGCCAGCGCCCGCGACGGCACATACCCGGCCTCAGCCGGAGCGTCGGCGGGATGCACCAACGACACCAACCGCGCCGACTCGGCGAGCTCGGCAATCAACTCCGGCGGGATGAGGCCATCGACCTCCGACAGCCATCCCGGCTCATCCCCAGTGCCATCGACGGTGGCCTGCTCGGCGATCACGTGAATGACCACCGGCGAGGCAGCCGGCCCCCGGACCGCACCACAATCCGGACGCCCACACCGGCATACCAGCCGATCCGCCCGGGCGGCCAACGCACCCAGGGCATCAGCACGCCGCTGCTCACGACTGCGCGGATCGTGCTCGCACACCGTGGCCGCCAACGCGTCCAAGGCCTTGTCAAGCGCACGGGCATCGGTGGTGAACACGCTGCCGTAGATCTCCGAGACACCACCTTCGGCAAGATCCCGCATCACGATCTCGCGTCCGGTCTGATGCTCTTTGCGACGTCGCACCGCATCCACATCGGCTTTCGCCACGATCTTGTCGATCTTTCCGGCCAACCGACTCGCCGTCATCGAGGGCCAGCGCCCCACCCTGGCCGCCAACTCGGCATCAACCGCCGCCAACACGTCGTTATCGGTGATCAGATCAGTGCGATAGGCAATCGTCCGAAACAACCACACATCGATGTCCCCGGCCTTGAACACCTCGGCCACCTTCGGCAACCGCTCCCGCATCACCCGCGCAGTGTGCAGCCGGTTATTGGCCGCTCCCTGACCGATCCGCAACGCCGCCGCAACCTCAGCCGACACTGCCGCCGTCGTATCAGCCGCCCACGCCTCGGTTTCGCTACACCGACTCAACCGCATCGCAAACAACTCGCCTATCGCCACCAACTGCGCCGCCGCGGCCCGGTTCTCCACCCGAGTCCATCCAGAGATCCGATCAACCAGTACCGCCGACTCCGGCGACGTCGACGGATGACGCCGCTCCAGCATCTCACTGAGTCGGGCGATCGACTCTGGAGAGGGCAACCTCGGCGACTTCGATTCGAACATATGTTCGATACTACACGATTCTGGCGCCGCCTGTCCCGGATCAGGGCGTGACGATGTTGAACCAGAACGGGAAGGTGTCGAGCAGCTCCATGAACTCGTCGAAAGCGCCGCGGTTGCCGTCGATGGTGATCTTGTTCGACGAGATGGCCTCGTCCAAGGTGATGTTGTTGAGTTCGATGTCGTCGAGGGTCGCCTTGGCCAGGGTCAGGTTGGCATCGGCGCCGGGCACGGGTTCAGGCGCGTAATTGAGCACCGCGTTCTCCACCGTGAGACCGTACTCGGATTTCAGGTCGGTGAATTTCATGTTCAGGGTGATCTTCTTGCCGGCCGCCTTGGGTCCGTTGAGGCGCACCGCCAGATAGTCGAACAACTTCTCCGGCGGCATCGCGCGGATGGTGTCCGGGCTGGCGGTGTCCGTCGCGGCGATGTCGGGTACCCCGTTGCGCAGTTCGGCCGCCCCTTGCAGGTACTCCGACCGCCACGGCCCGGACTCCGCCTGGTAGCCGAGTTGCTCGTAGCAATCGGCCAGCAGGTTCTTGCCGTCGACGCTGTCCGGGTTGGCGAACACCACATGTTTGAGCACCATCGCTGCCCAGCGGTAATTGCCGGCATCGAAGTCGTCCTTGGCCTTTCGGAGCACCGCGTTCTCACCGCCCATGTACTCGAGGTACTTGGCGGCGGCGTCGGCCGGCGGTAGGTCGTCGAGATCCGAGGGGTTGCTGTCATACCAGCCCATGTAGCGCTGATACACCGCCCGGGAATTGTGCCGCAATGTGCCGTAATAGCCGCGGCCCGGCCAGAAGGCATCCAGTTCGGGCGGCAGCGTGATCTCTTCGGCGATCTCCGAGCCGATGTAGCCGTGGTTCATCAACCGCACCGACTGGTCGTGGGTGTACTTGTACAGATCACGCTGGCGCTTGAAGTAGTCGATGATCTTGGCGTTGCCCCACATCGGCCAGTGGTGGCTTTGGAACTTCACCTCGGTCTGCGGGCCGAAAAGCCGGATGGTTTCGTCGATGAACGCCGCCCAGATGAGCGGGTTACGCACTTGCGCGCCGCGCAGCGTGAGCAGGTTGTGCATGGTGTTGGTCGTGTTCTCCGCCATCCACATCGCTTTGAACTGCGGAAAAAACGTGTTCATCTCGGTGGGCGCCTCGGTGCCGGGCGTCATCTGGAACACCATCTCGACGCCGTCGACACTCAGCTTCGTTCCCGTCGTGCCGATGATGTCTGTCGGTATGACCAACGTGGGCTTGCCGGTCGAAATCGTCTGCCCCAGACCGGCATTGACTCCGCCCTTCGGGTCTCGCGGCAGCAGCGCACCGTACATGTAGACCGCGCGGCGAGACATCGCGTTGCCGGCGATCACATTTTCGTCGACGACGTCTTCGACGAAGTTCGCCGGCGCGATCACCTTGACCTTGCCGGAGTCGACATCCTGTTGCGAGATGATGCCGCGTACCCCTCCGTAATGATCGGTATGGGAATGGCTGTGCACCACCGCCACAACCGGCCGCTGCCCCAGATGCTGATTCACCAGATCCAATCCGGCGTGCGCGGTCTCGGGCGAGATCAGGGTGTCGAACACGATCCAGCCGGTGTCGCCCTGCACGAAGGTGATGTTCGACAAGTCGTAGCCGCGCACCTGGTAGATGCGGTCGACGACCTTGAACAGGCCATAATTCATGCATAGCTGCGCATTGCGCCACAAGCTGGGATTGACGGTGTCGGGCGCCGGCTTGTCATCACCGATGAAC
>CAYNJD010000299.1:0-4286 GCA_964397355.1 uncultured Mycobacterium sp.
CCGATCTGCACGCAGCTGCACAGCACCCGCAGCCAGCCGTCGGCGGGCAGGCCGCGCAGATACGCCGTCAGTTGCACGGTCGGCGCCCACCCGGTGCGCTCCACCGCGAAGGTCACCGGCGCCGACACATCACCGCACAGCAGCGCGAACAGCACGTCCGGAGCGGCATCGCGGGGCCGCACCCACAGTTGGATCAGCGGCGGGCTGTCCGGGGGCGCCTCCCGGGCGACGGCGCTGGGCTGCAGCGTCGACACCAGCGGTCGCACGTCGCAGCCCTCGGCCAGGTTCACCAGCCCGGCCATCGGGTGCCCGGGCCCGATCGGGGCGAGATCGTCGGGCGGTTCGGGCGGCATCAGCACCGGCACCGGGTTGGCCGACAGCAGCGGCGGGGCGTGGTGCTCGGGCTCACCGAGGGTGACGACGGCGTGCACGGCGGTCCGCTCGCCCTGGGTGAGCTCCACGTCGACCACGCTGATCCGGCGGCCGCGCTTGCGGGCCCGCGTCGCCAGCCGCATCGGGCCGGGTTCGGGCGCCCACAGGAAGTTGCCGGAGACCGCAACCGGCTGCACGGTGCCGGATGGTCCGGATCCGCAGGCGGTTCGGGCCGCGTTGGCGCACAGCGCCAGCATCGCGCCGCCGTGCACCTTCGGGCCTATCGTCCAGTGCTCGTTGAGCTCACCGGCGAAGCTCATCACGTCGCCGGCGTCCTCGAGCAGGGTGAGCCGCATGGCGTCGGCGAACGAAGACTGCCCCATCGATATCCCTTCGGTGGTCAACGCAGCAGGTGCGTGCGCGCGAACTGCAGCGACTCGGTCAGCAGCGCCTCACGCTCATGCGGCGAGCGTGCCTGCGAGGTGGTCACTTCCAGCACCACGTGACCGGTGAAGTCACCGGCGGCCAGCAGCTGGCACACCTCGACCGTGGGCTGGTCGCCGCGCCCGGGCACCAGATGCTCGTCGGCCGGCAGCCCGGTGCCGTCGCACAGGTGCAGGTGCGTCAGGCCCGAACCCATCCGGCGGGCCATCTCCAGCGCGTCGGTGCCGGCGGTCGCGGTGTGCGACAGGTCCAGCGTGTAGTGGGCGTGGCCGCCGTCGAGCGGGTCGTAGGACGGCGCGAACGCCGAGATCGCCGCTCCGGGACGCCCGCCGCGGCGACGCATCCGCTCCCGGGACTGATCGGCGCCGAAGAACCGGTCGGCCCGGAACGGGAACATGTTCTCCACCGCCACCGCCACGTCGCTGGCGGCCTCCAACTCGGCGACCTGGTCGCTGAATCCCTCGGCGTAGCGCCGCTGCCAGCGGAACGGCGGATGCACCACGACGGTCTGCGCGCCGAGCCGTTCGGCGGCCCGGACGCTGCGTTCCAGCTTGTGAATCGGGTTGGCGCCCCACACCCGTTGCGAGATCAGCAGACACGGCGCGTGCACCGACAGCACCGGCACCCGGTACTTGCGCGACAGCTTCTGCACGGCGCCGATGTCCTGACTGACCGACTCCCCCCACACCATCAGCTCGACGCCGTCGTAGCCGAGCCGCGCCGCGTACTCGAAGGCGGCCTCGGCCCGCAGTGGGTAAACCGAAGCCGTCGACAATCCGACCTTGATGGCTGGGCGCACGAACTAATAGTGAACGGCTAATTGGCGTGCAACGCCAGCGGCCCCAGCGTGACCAGCAACCCGACCGCTACCGCGATCAGTGTGCTGACGATGTCGACGGTCTTGCGGACGGCCTGCACCGCGGCCACCAGGCCGAGCGTGACCAGACCCGTGAGCACCAGTGCCACGATGCTGTTCCACCGCCACAGCTGGTCGAAGGCGATGAACAGCCCGCCGCCGAGCGCCACCGCCAGGATCGACTGCAGCACCACCAGCGCCCCGCCGATCACCCCCGGTCGGCCGACATACTCGTCGCCCTGGTCGGCGGTCTCGGATCCGGCGGCGTCGTCGGGTTCGGCGAACTCGTCCACGCCGGCCGGCTCGTCGAGGTCGGGCCCCAGCCCCGCCCGCTCGGCGGTGCCGGCGTTGCTGAGGTAGGAGCGCACGTAGGCGGAGTCGTCGACCGACAGGTCGGCGTCGCGGACGTCGGTGTCCATCACGTCGACTTCGAGGTCGGTGTAGGTATCGACCGGGTCCGGACGCATCCGTTCGGCGTCGGAGTCCGTCGACGGCTCGGCGTCGGGCCGGCCGTTCTCGGCGGCCGGGCGACCGTTGTCGGCGGCGGGCGGATCGGACCGGCGCATCGGCCGGGGGTAGGGACTCGGTTGCGGACCGGTGGCGCGCGGCGGCTGCAGCGAGGATTTGGGCCAGCGCGGCTCGGGTGCCGGACGCTGCGCCGCCGGGCGCGGCCCGGTCGAAGGCCGGTCGTCGCGCTCGGCGGGCCGCGGCGCGGTGGCGGGCCGGTCTTCGTCGACGAATCCGGGTGCCGGGCCGATGGGCAGGCCGCCGCTGGGCTCGCTGTCGGCGCTGTCGGGGGTGGTCTCTGCGCCCTCCGCCGGCTCGCCCGGGGCGTCCTGCCCGGGGGGAGGATCGTCGTCGCGGATGATCGGGATCTCGCCGGTCAGTTCGGCGACGGTGACGGCGTCGGCATTGCCGCGCCGGCGCCGGCGGCGGCCGGTGACCGGCGGCGAGCCGATCGATCCGTTCTTGGCGAGCAGCTCGGCAACCGAGATCGGCCGTGTCTCGACGTCGCGGGGATCAGGCTTGGGTCCCGTCATCGTCGGTCTCCTTTCGCCCGCCCTGCCCCGACCATGCCCATCGAAGCGGACTGGAGCAAGGTGGCGCCGTCGGCTTCACGGTCGAGCCGGCGCAGGATCAGCCCCTCCCGCAGCGCCCACGGGCAAATCTCCACCGTTTCGATCGACAGCGCTCGCATGCTCGCCTCCGCCACCAGCGCGCCCGCCACGATCTGCGGGGCCCGCTCGGCACTCACCCCTTCCAATTCGGCACGATCTGCCGTGGTCATCCTAGAGATGAATGATATGAGCTGTCTGAGGCCAGTGGCGGTCAATGTGCGTCTGACCCGCGGCCCGGCGGCCGACGGCGCCGCGCCGGTGAGCCGGGCCAGCGAACGAAACGTCTTAGAACTCGCCACCGCCAGATCGGGCGGCCCGGCGTCCAGCACGGTCGCGGCCGCACCCGCCAATTCGGTGTCCAGCCAGTCCCGCAGCATCGCCACCCGGCGCCGGCCGGGCGGGTCCTCGGGAAGCCATTCCCGGGTGAGCCGGCCGGCCCCCAGCGGCAGCGACAGCGCCACATCCGGCTCCTCGTCGACTCCGCTGGACATCTCCAGCGACCCACCGCCGATGTCGAGGTTGTTGATCCGCCCGGCGCTCCAGCCGAACCAGCGGCGCACCGCCAGGAACGTCAGCCGCGACTCGTCCTCGCCCTCGAGCACCTGCAGCTCGACGCCGGCCTCGTCGCGCACCCGGGCCAGCACGGCTTCGGAGTTGGACGCGTCGCGCACCGCCGAGGTGGCGAACGCCATCAGTTCCGCGCAGCCCGAACTGGCTGCGATCGTGGCGAATTCGCCGATCGTGGACACCAGCTTGTCGGCACCGCGGCGGGTGATCTTGCCGGAGCTGTCGGTGGCCTCCGCCAGCCTCAAGGTGGCCTTGGTCGAACTCATCGGGGTCGGATGACCGCCCCGGTGGGCATCGACCACCAGGAGGTGGACGGTGTTGCTACCGACGTCGAGCACACCTAATCGCACCCACCCAACTTAATGGGGCGCGACCTCGGCAAGGTGAGGCAACATGAATTTCTGGTCTAGCGTGGAGGTTTGTGACCCCCGCACAGCCCGGCCCCAAACGGCGTGAAGTCGGCTTGGACTTCCCCCGCGAGTGGGTGGAGTTCTACGACCCCGACAACCCCGAACACCTGATTGCCGCCGATCTGACCTGGCTGCTTTCGCGCTGGACGTGCGTGTTCGGCACCGCGGCCTGCCGCGGGATCGTGGCCGGCCGGCCCGATGACGGGTGCTGTTCGCACGGCGCGTTCCTGTGCGACGACGACGACCGCGCCAAGCTCGACGACGCCGTGGCGCAGTTGACCGACGCCGACTGGCAGTTCCGGGACAAGGGCCTGCGCAAGAAGGGCTACCTGGAGTACGACGAGAACGACGGCGAGGAGCAACTGCGCACCCGCACCGTCAAGGGCGCCTGCATCTTCCTCAACCGGCCCGGGTTCGCCGGCGGGGCCGGCTGCGCGCTGCACATCAAAGCGGTCCGGCTGGGCGTGGAGCCGCTGACGATGAAGCCCGACGTGTGTTGGCAACTGCCGATCCGGCGCA
>CAYNJD010000300.1:0-4282 GCA_964397355.1 uncultured Mycobacterium sp.
GGTTCAATCGGCGGCCCCAGCTTCGGCTCTCCTCCGTCGAGCCTCGCTGAACCGCCGGACGAGGCCGACGAGCCGCACCCGCACAAGCGCCACCACCGGGCGATGCTCGCCGGCCGGACGGTGGCGGCCGTGATGGCGGTTCTGGCCCTGGTGCTGACCGGATCCGCCTGGCAGTGGAGTTCGTCGAAGAACCGCAGCCTCAACCACGTCAACGCACTGGACCCCGACTCGCACGACATCCTCGATGCGGCCGGCCAGTACGGCGACGAGAACTTCCTGATCGTCGGGGCCGACACCCGTGCCGGCGCCAACAGCAACGTCGGCGCCGGCAGCACCGAGGACGCCGAGGGTGCCCGATCCGACACCATCATGCTGGTCAACATCCCGGCGAACCGTAAACGCGTGGTGGTGGTGTCGTTCCCGCGCGACCTGGCGATCACGCCGATCCAGTGTGAGGTCTGGAATGCCGCGACCGGCGCCTACGGGCCGATCTATGACGAGGAGACCGGCACCTACAGCGACGACACGGTCTACACCGAGACGAAGCTGAACTCGACGTACGCCTTCGGCGGACCGAAGTGTCTGGTCAAGGAGATCCAGAAGCTCTCCGGGCTGGCGATCAACCGGTTCATGGCCGTCGACTTCGTCGGGTTCGGCAAGATGGTCGACGCGCTGGGCGGTGTCGAGGTGTGTACCACGAGCCCGCTGTATGACCTCGAGCTGGGCAGCGTGCTGGAGGAAACCGGGCGGCAGCGGATCAACGGCGCGACCGCGCTGAGCTACGTGCGGGCCCGCAACGTCACCACCGAGGACAACGGCGACTACGGCCGCATCAAGCGCCAGCAGCTGTTCTTGTCCTCGCTGCTGCGCTCACTGATATCCACGAACACCTTCTTCTCGCCGACCAAGCTCAACAACGTGGTCAACATGTTCATCGGCGACAGCTACGTGGACAACGTCAAGACCAAGGACCTGGTGAACCTGGGCCAGTCGCTGCAGAAGGTGTCCGCCGGGCACATCACCTTCGTCACGGTGCCGACCAGTGAGACCGACGAGAACGGCGACGAGGTCCCCCGGCTCGACGACATGCGCGCGCTGTTCGACGCCATCATCAACGACGAACCACTGCCCGGGGAGAACGACCACAACGCCACGTCGGCGCCGACCACCACGACCAGTGCCACCGCGTCCACCCAGTCCTCGGCGGCACCGGCCAGCCCGACCGCCAAACCGCACAGCGAACAGGTCCGCGCCGTCACGACCTCCCCCGGCGAGGTCACCGTGCGGGTGTCCAACGCCACCGAGCAGACCGGCCTGGCCGCCGCCACTTCCGAAGGCCTGCAGCGGTGGGGCTTCGACGTCGACAGCGCCGACGACTACCCCGGCACGGTCAAGGCCACCAAGGTGCTGTTCTCGCCCGGCAACGAGCAGGCCGCCGCCACCGTGTCCTCGGCGCTGTCCAACGCGCCGATCGAGCGGGTCACCGGGTTGGGCAGCATCGTGCGCGTGGTGCTGGGCTCGGACTTCCACGGCGTCAGCAAGCCGGTGGCCAGCGGCTCACAGATCAACGTGCAGCTCAACCGGGGCGCCAACGCCGAGCCGACCGAGCTGCCCGACGACCTGACCGTCACCAACGCCGCCGACACCACCTGCGAGTAGCCCGGCGCCGGCGGCCCGCTGCCGCGCGCTCGCCGACCGCCCCTCAGGCTAGGCTTGGACGTATGCGAACCGCCTATCACGAGCAACTCTCGGACTTGGCCGAACAGCTCGGCACGATGTGCGGCCTGGCAGGGATCGCCATGGAACGCGCCACCCAGGCCCTGCTGCAGGCCGATCTGGTGGTCGCCGAGCAGGTGATCAGCGACCACGAGAAGATCGCGGTGATGAGCGCGCGCGCCGAGGAGAGCGCCTTCGTGCTGCTGGCGCTGCAGGCACCGGTTGCCGGGGATCTGCGGGCCATCGTCAGTTCCATCCAGATGGTCGCCGATATCGACCGGATGGGCGCACTGGCGCTGCACGTCGCCAAGATCGCCCGCCGACGGCATCCGCAACACGCCCTGCCCGAAGAGGTCAACGGCTACTTCGCCGAAATGGGCAGGGTGGCCGTCGAGTTGGGCAACAGCGCGCGTGAGGTGCTGCTGTCGCGCGACCCGGAGAAGGCCGCCCGGATCCGCGAGGAAGACGACGCGATGGACGACCTGCACCGCCACCTGTTCTCGGTGATGATGGACAAGGAGTGGCGGCACGGGGTCGCGGCGGCCGTCGACGTGACGCTGCTGGGCCGGTTCTACGAGCGGTTCGCCGACCACGCCGTCGAGGTGGCGCGCCGGGTGATCTTCCAGGCCACCGGCAAGTTTCCGGACGAGAACACGCTGCCCTCACCCGAGTAACCGGGCTGCGCCCGCTATTTCTTACAGCCACCCTGTTAGTCTTTTCCACAGCCCGGCCGTACGTGATCGTTGTGGTTTGACGGCCGGGCCGAATCCGGTGATAAGCGGGTGTGTTCGTCAGCCCTGATTCGACCGAAAGGCCCCGAGATGAAACTGACCGGTTATGGTGCGGCACTGGGAATTCTGGCCACCGGTGCCCTGGCATTGTCAGGCTGCGGCAGCGACACCAACAAAACCTCCGACACCGCTTCCTCCGGGAGTTCGTCCGCCAGCAGCGATTGCGGCGGAGCCGAAACGCTGAAAGCGAGCGGATCGACGGCCCAGCAGAATGCCATGGCCAGGTTCGTCAAGACATTCATCGCCGAGTGCCCCGACCAGACCGTCAACTACACGCCCAACGGGTCCGGCGCCGGCATCCGCGAATTCATCGGTGGCCAGACCGACTTCGCAGGCTCCGACGTGCCGCTCAATGCCGATGAGTACAAGCAGGCGGAGCAGCGCTGTGAGTCCCCGGCGTGGAACCTGCCGGTGGTGTTCGGGCCGATCGCCATCTCATACAACGTCTCCGGTGTCGACAACCTGATTCTCGACGGTCCGACCACCGCGAAGATCTTCAACGGCGCCATAACCAGCTGGGACGACCCGGCGATCCGAGCCCTCAACCCCGAGGCCGCGCTGCCCGCCGCGCCCATCCATGTGGTGTTCCGCAGCGACGAATCCGGTACCACCGACAATTTCCAGCAGTACCTCGACGTCGCGTCCGACGGCGCGTGGGGCAAGGGCGCCGGTAAGACCTTCAACGGCGGCGTCGGCGAAGGCGCCAAGGGCAACGAAGGTACCGCGGGCGCCATCAGCACCACCGAGGGCGCGATCACCTACAACGAGTGGTCATTCGCCCAGGCCAAGGATCTGCACACCGCACAGATCGTCACCTCGGCCGGCCCGGACCCCGTCGTGATCAGCACGGAATCGGTCGGCAAGACTATCGCCGGCGCCACCATCCAGGGGCAGGGAAACGATCTGGTGCTCGACACTGCGTCGTTCTACAAGCCGAGCCAGCCCGGCTCGTATCCGATCGTGCTCGCAACCTACGAGGTGGTCTGCTCGAAGTACCCCGACGCCGAGGTGGGCACCGCAGTGCGGATGTTCCTGAAGTCGACCATCGGGTCCGGCCAATTCGGTTTGGATGAGAACGGCTACGTGCCGATCCCAGACGCTTTCAAGCCGCGCTTGTCGACCGCAGTCGACGCCATAGAGTGACGCTGCGTCTCCGGTCGCCGCAGTTTCGGGGCTGCATTCGGCATGCTCGATAAAACCTCGAAACCGTCGGCACCCACGTCGTTGACCAGCAAGAACGGGTCAACCGGGGAACGGATGTTCCGGGCGATCGCGGTGGCGGCCGGATCCACGGTCGTCGTCTCGATCGCACTGATCGCGGTCTTCCTGCTGATTCGCGCCGTACCCTCACTTCGCGCCAACACCGCGAATTTCTTCACCAGCGCCACGTTCAGCACCGGCGGCGCCGAAGGCCTGGCGTTCGGGATCCGGGACCTGCTGATGGTGACGGTATTGACGTCGCTGTTCGCGTTGGCGCTGGCCGTGCCGATCTCGATCAGCATCGCGGTATTTCTCACCCGCTACGCGCCGCGGCAGCTGTCCCGGCCGTTCGGCATCGTCATCGACCTGTTGGCAGCGGTCCCGTCCATCATTTTCGGGCTGTGGGGGATCTTCGTGCTGGCACCGATGCTCTATCCGGTGGCGCGATTCCTCAATCGCCATCTCGGTTGGTTGTTTCTCTTCGCCAAGGGCAACGTCTCGCTGGCCGGTGGCGGAACCATTTTCACCGGCGGAATCGTGCTGGCGGTGATGATCCTGCCGATCATCACCTCGGT
>CAYNJD010000301.1:0-4269 GCA_964397355.1 uncultured Mycobacterium sp.
CTGCCCGCGACGGTCACCGTCGAGCGGCCCCGCAACCCCGAGCACGGCGACTACGCCACCAACCTGGCGCTGCAGCTGGGGAAGAAGGTCGGCGCCAACCCGCGTGAGCTGGCCGGTTGGCTGGCTGCCGCGCTGGCCGACGCCGACGGGATCGCCTCGGCCGACACCGCCGGGCCCGGCTTCGTCAACATCCGCCTCGACGCCTCGGCGCAGGGCACCATCGTCGCCAACGTCATCGATGCGGGGCAGAACTACGGCCACTCCCACGAATTCGACGGGCTCAACGTCAACCTGGAGTTCGTCTCGGCCAACCCCACCGGCCCCATCCACATCGGCGGCACCCGCTGGGCCGCGGTCGGCGACGCGCTGGGCCGGCTGCTTGCCACCCAGGGCGCCGCGGTCACCCGCGAGTACTACTTCAACGATCACGGCGCCCAGATCGACCGGTTCGCCAACTCGCTGATCGCCGCCGCCAAGGGCGAGCCGGCCCCCGAGGACGGCTACGCCGGCGCCTACATCACCGACATCGCCGCCCAAATCCAGGCCAAGGCCCCCGATGCGTTGAACAGCCCCGATGCGCAGGAGACGTTCCGCGCCATCGGCGTGGACCTGATGTTCAGCCACATCAAGGAATCGCTGCACGAGTTCGGCACCGACTTCGACGTCTACACCCACGAAGACTCGATGCACACCTCCGGCCGCGTCGAGCAGGCCATCGAGCGGCTGCGGGCAGAAGACAACATCTACGAGAAGGACGGCGCCACCTGGCTGCGCACCAGCGCCTACGGCGATGACAAAGACCGGGTGGTGATCAAGAGCGATGGCAAACCCGCCTACATCGCCGGTGACCTGGCCTACTACCTGGACAAGCGGCAGCGCGGCTTCAACTTGTGCATCTACATGCTCGGCGCCGACCACCACGGCTACATCGCCCGGCTCAAGGCCGCCGCGGCCGCCTTCGGCGACGACCCGGCGGGAGTCGAGGTGCTGATCGGCCAGATGGTCAACCTGGTGCGCGACGGCCAGCCGGTCAAGATGAGCAAGCGGGCCGGCACCGTCATCACCCTCGACGACCTGGTCGAGGCCATCGGGGTGGACGCCGCCCGCTACAGCCTGATCCGCTCCTCGGTGGACACCCCGATCGACATCGACCTGGCACTGTGGTCCTCGGCGAGCAACGAAAACCCGGTCTATTACGTGCAGTACGCGCACGCGCGGCTCTCGGCGCTGGCCCGCAACGCCGCCGAGCTGGGCATCAGCGCCGACACCGCCAACCTCGGGCTGCTGGACCACGACAAGGAGGGCACGCTGATCCGCAACCTGGGGGAGTTCCCCCGGGTGCTGAAAACCGCTGCCGCACTGCGTGAACCGCACCGGGTGTGCCGCTATCTGGAAGACCTCGCCGGTGACTACCACCGCTTCTACGACAGCTGCCGGGTGCTGCCGCAGGGCGACGAGCAGCCCGGTGACCTGCACGCCGCGCGGCTGGCGCTGTGCCAGGCCACCCGTCAGGTCGTCGCCAACGGCCTGGGCATCCTGGGTGTGAGCGCACCGGAGCGAATGTGAACGTCCACCCCGCCGGCCCCCGCCACGCCGAGGAGATCCACCACGACGGCTTGCCGCCGCGCCCCCCGACCGCGCATCAGCTGCTGGAGCTGGCGCCGAACGTCTGGCCGCGCAACGCCGTTCGCGAAGACGATGGCCAAGTGAGCATTGCCGGCCTCAAGCTCACCGACCTGGCCCAGCAGTACGGAACCCCGCTGTTCGTCATCGACGAGGACGACTTCCGCAGCCGCTGCCGTGAGATCGCCGACGCGTTCGGCGGCGGCGACCGCGTGCACTATGCCGCCAAGGCCTTTCTGTGCAGCGAGGTGGCGCGCTGGATCGACCAGGAAGGTCTGTGCCTGGACGTCGCCACCGGCGGTGAGCTGGCCGTCGCGCTGCACGGCGGTTTCCCCGCGCAGCGGATCACCATGCACGGCAACAACAAATCGGTCGCAGAACTCACCGCCGCGGTCGAGGCCGGGGTCGGCCACATCGTGCTCGACTCGATGATCGAGATCGAGCGTCTCGAGGCGGTGGCCGCGGCGGCCGGCATCGTGCAGGACGTGCTGGTGCGGGTCACCGTCGGCGTGGAGGCGCACACCCACGAGTTCATCTCGACGGCACACGAGGATCAGAAGTTCGGCCTGTCGCTGGCCAGCGGTGCGGCGATGGACGCGGTGCGAAGGGTTTTCGCGACCGACCATCTGCGCCTGGTGGGCCTGCACAGTCACATCGGCTCGCAGATCTTCGACGTGGCCGGCTTCGAGCTGGCCGCCCACCGGGTCATCGGGCTGCTGCGTGACGTGGTCGCCGAATTCGGGGTGGACAAGACCGCGCAGCTGTCGGTCATCGACCTGGGCGGGGGACTGGGCATCTCCTATCTGCCGCAGGATGATCCGCCGCCGATGGCCGATCTCGCCGCCAAGCTGACCGCCATCGTGCGCGACGAGTCCGCCGCCGTGGGCCTGCCGACGCCGACTCTGGTGGTCGAGCCTGGCCGGGCCATCGCCGGACCGGGAACGGTCACACTCTATGAGGTCGGCACCGTCAAAGACGTCGACATCAGTGCCGTCGCGCACCGCTGCTATGTCAGCGTCGACGGCGGCATGAGCGACAACATCCGCCCGGCGCTCTATGACGCGCACTACGACGTCCGGCTGGTTTCGCGGGGGTTGGACGACTTGGACATGGCCCCGGTCGTGGCGCGCATCGTCGGCAAGCACTGCGAGACCGGCGACATCATCGTGCGTGACACCTGGGTGCCCGACGACCTGGTTCCGGGCGATCTGATCGCGGTGGCCGCCACCGGCGCCTACTGTTACTCGATGTCGAGCCGGTACAACATGCTCACCCGTCCGGCGGTGGTGGCGGTGCGTGACGGCAGGGCCCGCCTTATGCTGCGCCGGGAAACCGTCGATGACCTGATCAGCCTGGAGGTGAGGTAAGCGTGTCCGGTTCCGTGGATCCCGTCGGCGTCGCAGTGCTGGGACTGGGCAACGTCGGCAGCGAAGTCGTCCGCATCCTCGAGGCCAGCGCCGACGACCTGGCCGCCCGGATCGGTGCCCCGCTGGCACTGCGCGGTGTCGGGGTGCGCCGGGTGGCCGACGACCGCGGCGTGCCGGTCGAGCTGCTCACCGACGACATCGACAGCCTGGTGTCGCGCAGCGACGTCGACATCGTCGTGGAGCTGATGGGCCCGGTCGAGCCGGCCCGCAAGGCCATCCTGGCGGCCATCGCCCACGGCAAGTCCGTTGTCACCGCCAACAAGGCGCTGCTGTCCCGCTCCACCGGCGAGCTGGCCGAGGCCGCCGAGACGGCGCGGGTGGACCTCTACTTCGAGGCCAGTGTCGCCGGCGCGATCCCGGTCATCCGGCCGCTGACCCAGTCGCTGGCCGGTGACACCGTGGTGCGGGTGGCCGGAATCGTCAACGGCACCACCAACTACATCCTGTCCGAAATGGACTCCACCGGCGCCGACTACACCAGCGCGCTGGCCGACGCGAGCGCGCTGGGTTACGCAGAGGCCGACCCCACCGCCGACGTGGAGGGCTACGACGCCGCGGCCAAGGCCGCGATCCTGGCGTCGATCGCCTTCCACACCCGGGTGACCGCCGACGACGTCCACCGCGAGGGCATCACCAACATCACCCCGGAGGACTTCACCGCGGCCCGCGCGCTGGGCTGCACCATCAAACTGCTGGCGATGTGCGAACGCATCGTCACCCGCGATGGGCAGCAGCGGGTTTCGGCCCGGGTGTACCCGGCGCTGGTACCGCTGACCCACCCGCTGGCCACCGTCAACGGCGCGTTCAACGCCGTGGTGGTCGAGGCGGAGGCCGCCGGCCGGCTGATGTTCTACGGCCAGGGCGCCGGCGGAGCGCCGACCGCCTCGGCGGTCACCGGTGATCTGGTGATGGCCGCCCGCAACCGGGTGCAGGGCGGTCGTGGCCCGCGCGAGTCCAAGTACGCCCAACTGACCGTCGCGCCGATCGGCGATGTCCACACCCGCTACTACGTGAGCATGGACGTGGCCGACAAGCCGGGTGTGCTTTCCACGGTGGCCGCCGAATTCGCCGCCCACGGCGTGAGCATCGCCGAGGTCCGCCAGGATGGTGTGGTCGACGACGAAGGTCAGCTGATCGGTGCCCGGATCGTGGTCGTCACCCACCGCGCCACCGAATCGGCGCTGTCGAAAACCGTTGCGGCGCTGGCAGACCTGGATGC
>CAYNJD010000302.1:0-4259 GCA_964397355.1 uncultured Mycobacterium sp.
GTGTCGACGGTGGCGACCATCGCGCCGTGCAGCACGCCCGGGATGGTCGGCTCCAGCGTCAACACCTGCGTGGTCGTCTGGGTTCCCAGCCGCCCGTCGGGGGACACACACGGCGCATCCAGCTGCTGCGGCCGGGACCGCCAGCTGTCGTTCGTGTACTCGAGAACCATGTCCGTGCCGCCGTCGGCCAGCACCGCCGCCTTCCGGTGGTCCTGCTGGTCGAGCATCGTGGCATTGGCCGTGCACACCTTGTCGTCGCATCCCGAGCGGACAGCCCACCAGGTGCTCACGTTGGGGGGATGCGGATTGGGCACACCGTTGTACTTCTCCCCCGCCCGGTTGGCGTCGACCCGGAAGGTCCCCTCGAACTTCGGCGCCGCCGGCGGTGGTGCCACCACCCCCGCCGGTGGACCGCCGGCAGCGGCGGCCGGCTCGATCGGCTCGTCTGCCAGCAGCCGCGGCGCGATCGCGGCGACCGATCCGACCACCACGAGGGCCAACGGCACGACGACGGCGGGCCGGGCCAGTTTCGCCAGCAGGCTCGGCGGGTCCGGTTCGGGCGCGGCTGGTCGCGAGACACCGCGCACCACGGTGCTGGCGGAGTCGGATGCGTCGTCTTCGGCCGGGTCCTGGAGCTGCTCGGCCAGCGCCACCACGAAGTCCGAACAGTTCCGGTACCGCTCGGCGGGATCCTTGGCCAGCGCCGCGGCCAGCACGTCATCGAATCGTTCCAGCTCGGGGCGCTGATCGCTGACCAGCGGCGGCGGGGTGTTCAGGTGGTGACTGATGACGGTCACCGGGTTGTCGTGCTGGAACGGCGGCCTACCGGTGAGCATCTGAAATGTGGTGGCGGCCAGCGAGTACTGATCGGCGCATTCCAGGCCGTCAGAACCCATCAGCTGCTCGGGTGCGGCGTAGGCGATGGTTCCGATCGCCAGGTTGCTTGCGGTCAGGCCGCTGGGGCCGCTGAGCTGCCGGGCGATACCGAAGTCGGCCAGCACCGCGGTCAGTTCTTCGTCGTTCCCCTCTTCAGACTCGGTCACCAGGATGTTGCTGGGCTTGACGTCGCGGTGCACCACCCCTTGCCGGTGGGCGTAATCGAGCGCGTCGGCGATCGACGCCACGATCGGGATGACGTCCGCGGCCGGCATCCCGGCCGGATACCGGCGGCAGATCAGCTCGGCGAGCGTCTCGCCTTCGATGTAGTCCATGGCGATCCACAGCCGGCCGCGGTACTCACCGCGATCGTGCACCCGCACGATGTTGGGATGCACCAGCACCGCGGCGGCTTCGGCCTCCCGCCGGAACCGCTCCTCATACTCGTCGTCGGCGCTCAGCGAGCGGCGCATCACCTTCAGCGCCTCGTTTCGCGGCAGCCGGGGGTGCTGAGCGAGGTAGACCTTGCCCATCCCACCTGCGCCCAACAGCTTGAGGATGGTGTACTCAGCAAAAATTGAGCCCGCTGCCAGAGCCATGCCGCAAATGGTAGCCACCTCGGGTGAACAGTCGGGTGACGCAAAGCAGCCAGCCGGCAAAGAGCGCCCCCAGCACACCTCCGCGCGCCCGCTTCATGCGGCGGTCCCAGCTTCGCTCCTCCTCCGTCGGACCGCACTGAAGCGCCGAATGCCGCAGCCGGAGCCGAGCGCTGGCAGGATGAGACCGTGACGACTTGGCCGGCACCGACCACCACCGCCCCCATCGATGCGACCGTCGCCGTTCCCGGCTCGAAGTCCCAGACCAATCGGGCCCTGGTCCTGGCCGCGCTGGCCGCGGCACGCGGCGGCGAGGTCTCCACCCTGTCCGGCGCGCTGCGCAGCCGCGACACCGATCTGATGCTCGACGCGCTGCGAGCTCTTGGCCTGTGGGTCGAGGCGGTGGCCCATCAGGTGACGGTCAGCGGCGAGATCGACCCCGAGCCGGACACCCGGGTGAACTGCGGGCTGGCCGGCACCGTCCTGCGGTTCGTGCCGCCGCTGGCCGCGCTGGGCGCCGCCACCGTCATCTTCGACGGTGACGAGCAGGCCCGGGGCCGACCGATTGCGCCGCTGCTGGACGCGATGCGCGGGCTGGGCATCCTGGTCGACGGCGACACCCTGCCGTTCGCCGTCCACGGCACCGGATCGGTGGCCGGCGGCACCGTGCAGATCGACGCCTCGGCGTCCTCGCAGTTCGTCTCCGGCCAGCTGCTGACCGCCGCGGCGTTCGACGACGGACTGACCGTGGTGCACACCGGCGAGACGCTGCCGTCCGCGCCGCATATCGCGATGACGGTGGCGATGCTGCGCCAGGCCGGGATCGATGTCGACGACACCGCGCCGAACCGCTGGCGGGTGCGGCCGGCGACGGTGGCGGCACGGCACTGGGAGATCGAACCGGACCTGTCCAACGCCACCCCGTTCCTGGCGGCCGCGGTGGTCACCGGCGGCACCGTGTGCATCACCGACTGGCCGGAGGCCGGGATTCAGCCGGTGGACACCGTCACCGACATCATCGGCGCCACCGGCGCGGTGCTGCGCCCGATCGATTCGCAGCTACAGGTGCAGGGCCCGGCCAGCTACGGCGGCTTCGACGTGGACTTGCACGCGGTCGGGGAACTGACCCCGACGGTGGCGGCGCTGGCGGCGCTGGCGGCCCCGGGGTCGGTGTCGCGGCTGAGCGGGATCGCGCATCTGCGTGGCCACGAGACCGACCGGCTGGCGGCGCTGACCACCGAGATCAACCGGCTCGGCGGTGACTGCGTCGAGACGCCCGACGGCCTGGTGATCACCGCGACCCCGCTGCACGGCGGAACCTGGCAGTCCTACGCCGATCACCGGATGGCCACCGCCGGCGCCATCATCGGGCTGCGGGTCGCCGACGTCGAGGTGGAAGACATCGAGACCACCGCCAAGACGCTGCCCGCCTTCCCCCGGATGTGGACCGAGATGGTGGCCGAATCGGGGTCGGGCGCTTGAGGCCTGGCGACTACGACGAAACCGACGTCAAAGTCCGCCCCGGCCGGCGAACCCGGCCGCGCAGCAAGATCCGCCCCGAGCACGCCGACGCCCAGTCGGCCATGGTGGTCAGCGTCGACCGCGGCCGCTGGGGCTGCGTGCTGCAAGACCCGGACCGCCAGGTCACCGCGATGCGGGCCCGCGAGCTGGGCCGCACCCCGATCGTGGTCGGCGATTCCGTCGACGTCGTCGGCGACCTGTCCGGCCGGCCCGACACACTGGCCCGTATCGTCCGGCGCGGCCCCCGGCGAACGGTGTTGCGGCGCACCGCCGATGACACCGATCCGACCGAGCGGGTGGTGGTGGCCAACGCCGACCAGCTACTCATCGTGGTGGCTCTGGCCGACCCGCCACCACGCACCGGTCTGGTCGAGCGGGCGCTGATCGCCGCCTACGCCGGTGGCCTCAGGCCGATCCTGTGCCTGACCAAGACGGACCTCGCCGAGCCGGAGCCGTTCGCCGGCCAGTTCGCCGACCTGGATCTCACGGTGGTCACCGCGGGCCGTGACGACCCGCTCGACGTCGTGGCCCCGATGCTGGAGTCCCATGTCACGGTGCTGCTCGGACATTCCGGCGTCGGCAAATCCACGCTGGTGAATCGCCTTGTACCGCAAGCCGGCCGGGCTGTCGGCCAGGTGACCGACATCGGCCGCGGCCGGCACACCTCGACCCAGTCGGTGGCACTGCGGCTGGCCGGGTCGGGCTGGGTGATCGACACCCCGGGCATCCGCTCGTTCGGTCTGGCCCACATCGCGCCCGACGACGTGTTACTGGCGTTCTCCGACCTCGCCGAGACGATCACCGAATGTCCCCGCGGCTGTGGGCATCTGGGGCCGCCGGCCGATCCCGAATGCGCCCTGGACACACTGACCGGGCCGGCCGCGCGCCGGGTCGAGGCCGCGCGCCGGCTACTCATGGTGCTGCGCGAGAGCTGACCGGCGTCGCCGGGCCCACCGGGATTCTCACGACGCGCTTGCGGCGTGTCGCGTCGTCAGGTTCCGTCTCGACGCCCTGGGTCAGGCGGCCAGGTCGATACCCTTGTCGCGGCGCCAGCCGCGCACGGTCGCGATCGCGGTCTTGAGTCCGCGACGGCGGCCGGTCGCCGGGTCGGTGCCAGTGAAGCCGGGCTGCAACTCGGCGAACATCTTCTCGCTGCGGGTCTCAGGGGCGTCGTCGGCGGTGTCACGTAGGAATCGGTCCGGCAGCGATAATTTGGCGATGGTGCGCCAGGTCTTGGCGTACTGCACCAGAAACGGCCCGGAGGTG
>CAYNJD010000303.1:0-4259 GCA_964397355.1 uncultured Mycobacterium sp.
GCGACCGGCCGGCGCGTGGCGCTCGGGCCGCTGCTGGCCGGCATGACCGGAGCCCAATTGACGGCGTCGCTGCATGACGACACGGCACCGGCAGGGCGATGCGAAAGGACCGTTTTCACCCATGACTGACACCGTCGACCAGAGCACCGACGCGACCGAGCGGCGGCTGGAGTTGCTGCGGCGCCGGCTCGTCGAGCGTGGGCTGGCCACCGCCACCGCGCCGGCCACCGAGTCCGGCGGGCCCGCTGAGACCGCGCACCCGACGATGAGCGACGGGCAGCGCCGGATGTGGTTCGTGCAGGCCCTCGACCCGGACGGCACGGTGGCCAACATCTCGGTCTCCTATCGGCTGACCGGCCCGCTGGATGCCGCCCGGCTGCGCCAGGCCCTGGCGGCGGTGGCCGGCCGGCATCCGGTGCTGCGCACCGTCTATACCGTCGACGATGCCGGCGACCCCCAGCCGGTGCTGGCAGACGTCACCCCCGGCTTCGCCGAACACGACCTCACCGACCTCGGCGAGCAGCCCCGCCGGCTGCGGCTGGAGGTACTGGCGCAACGCGAGTTCGCCACCCCGTTCCGGCTGGAATCCGATGCGCCGCTGCGGCTCACGTTGATCCGGGTGCGGCCCGACGAGCACATTCTGCTGCTGGTGGCCCACCACATCGCCTGGGACGACGCCTGCTGGGCGGTGTTTTTCGCCGACCTGACCGAAGCCTATGCGGCCCCCGATGCCTTCGCCGACCGCCCGGCCGGGCGGATTCCTGCCGCGCCGGCGGATCACGGTGCCGACCTGGACTATTGGCGGGCTCTGCTGGCCGATCCGCCGGACCCGCTGGAGCTGCCGGGCCCGCACGGTTCGGCGGTGCCCCGCACGTTGCGGGCCGGGTTGTGCACCCGCGCACTGCCCGCCGAGTTGCTGGACGGCATCGCCGGCCTGGCGCGCAGTCACGGCGCCACGCCCTACATGGTGGTGGCGGCCGCGCTGTCGGCGCTGATCTACCGCTACACCGGCACCGACGATTTCCTGATGGCCTCACCGGTGCTCAATCGCACCGCCGGTACCGAGGACGTCATCGGCTACTTCGGCAACACCGTGGTGCTGCGTGCGAAGGTCGACGCCGCCGACCGGTTCAGCGAATTGCTGGCGCGGACTCGTGACACCGCGCTGGGGGCGTTCGCCCACCAGGGCATCAACCTCGACCGGGTGGTTCGCGAACTCAACCCGGACCGTCGCCACGGCGGCGTGGAACGGCTCACCCGGCTCAGCTTCGGTTTCCGCGCCGGCGACGGGGACGGCTTCCAACCGGACGGGATCACATGTGCCCGAGCAGAATACCGTGGCAAGATCGCTCAGCTGCCGCTGGGAATCATGGTGGAGGCCGGCGGCTCCCACGACGGTGGCGCGGTGGTCGAGGCCGAGTACCTGCTCGACGTACTCGACGAGGCACTGGTCGACCAGTTGCTGCGTCACCTGGTGCAGCTGCTGACCGCCGCCGTGGCACAACCGCAGGCCGCCGTCGGCGAACTGGACATGCTCGGCGACGACGACCGCGCCTGGCTGGACAGGGTTGCCCGCGGGCCGGACTTCACCGCCACCCCGACCACGCTGGGAACGCTGGTCGCCGACCGGGCGGCGGCAACCCCGGACGCGGTGGCGATCGTCGACGACCACGGCCGGTACAGCTACGCCGAGATCAACGCCCGCGCCAACCGGATCGCACACCACCTGATCGCGTCCGGCATCGGCACCGAGGACAAGGTCGCCGTGCTGCTGGGCCGTTCGGTCGATCTGGTGGTCACCGCGCTGGGCATCGCCAAGGCGGGTGCGGCCTACGTGCCCGTCGACCCCGAATACCCGCCGGACCGCATCGAATTCATCCTCGGCGATGCCGGGCCGGCGCTGGTGGTGCGTGAGCCCCTGGACCCGGTCGAGCTGGCCGGCCGGCCCGACACCGACCCGACCGATGCCGACCGGGTGCGCCCGCTGCGACCGGAGAACCTCGCTTACCTGATCTACACCTCGGGTTCGACCGGGCTGCCCAAGGGTGTCGAGGTGGCGCACGCTCCGATCGCCGAATACCTGATCTGGTTCGGCGAGGAGTACGGCATCGACGACACCGACGTGCTGCTGCAGGTCGCCTCGCCGAGCTTCGACGTTTCGATCGGCGAACTGTTCGGCACGCTGGGAAACGGTGCCCGGCTGGTGATTCCACGCCCGGACGGGTTGCGCGACATCGGGTATCTGACCGACCTGCTGCAGCGCGAAGGCGTGACCGCCATGCACTTCGTACCGTCGCTGCTGGGGTTGTTCCTGTCGCTGCCCGGCGTCAACCAGTGGCGCACGCTGCGGCGCATCCCGATCGGCGGCGAACCGCTTCCCGGCGAGCTGGCCGACAAGTTCCACGCCACCTTCGACGCCCTGCTGCACAACTTCTACGGCCCCACCGAGACGGTGGTGAACTCCACCCGGTTCAAGGTCGAAGGCACCCAGGGCAACCGGATCGTGCCGATCGGCAGCCCCAACATCAACACCACCATCCGGCTGCTCGACGACGCCCTGCAACCGGTGCCGGTCGGTGTGATCGGTGAGATCTACATCGGTGGGACACATCTGGCCCGCGGCTACTTCGACCGGGCCGGCCTGACCGCGGAACGCTTCGTCGCCGACCCGTGGGCCGTGGGCCGGCGGCTGTACCGCACCGGAGACCTGGCCCGCCGCAACGCCGCCGGTGACCTGGAATTCATCGGCCGCGCCGACGACCAGGTCAAGGTCCGCGGCTTCCGCATCGAGCTCGGCGAGGTGGCCGCGGCCATCTCGGTCGACCCCAGCGTCGGTCAGTGCGTGGTCGTCGTCGCCGAACTGCCGGCACTGGGACGCAGCCTGGTGGCCTACCTGACCCCCGCGGCGCAGGGCGCCGCCCAAGACACCGTCGACATACCGCGCATCCGCGCCCGGGTGGCCGCCGCCCTGCCGGAATACATGGCGCCGGCGGCCTACGTGGTGGTCGACGACATCCCGATCACCGCACACGGCAAGATCGACCGGGCCGCCCTGCCCGACCCGCAGCCGATCGAGGCCACACCGTACCGGGAACCGGAATCGGACACCGAACAGGCGGTGGCGCAGTTGTTCTCGCAGCTGCTCGGCCGCGAGAAGGTCGGCGCCGACGACTCGTTCTTCGACCTGGGCGGTCACTCGCTGCTGGCCACCAAGCTGGTGGCGGCGATTCGCGCGCGGTGCGGGGTGGAGATCGGCATCCGGGACATCTTCGAGGCGAGCACGGTGGCCCGGCTGGCGGCCGCCATTGCCGCGGCTCAGGCCGGCGCGACCGGGCCCGGGCGCCCGGCACTGGTCGCGGTGCCGCGCTCTGGCCCGCTGCCGGTGGCGGCATCGCAGCTGCGCACCTGGTTCGCCTACCGGCTGGACCCGGACGCCACCGGCGACAACATTCCGCTGACGGCCCGGCTCACCGGCCCCTGCGACACCGCTGCCCTGATCGCGGCGATCAACGACGTGGTGGCCCGGCACGACAGCCTGCGCACCACATTCCGCGAGATCGACGGCCTGCCGCACCAGATCATCAACCCTCCGGCCGCGCTGACGGTGACCGAACTGCACTGCCCGGCGACCGATCCGGATGCGGTGGCGGAGTGGACGCAGCATCGGCTGGACGAGCAACGCAGCGGCGTCTTCGACCTGGAACACCAGTGGCCCATCCGGGCCGCGCTGTTGGGACTGCCCGGTGACGAGCGGGTGCTGTCGTTGGTGGTGCACCACATCGCCGCCGACCACTGGTCGGTCGAGGTGCTCTTCACCGATCTGTTGGTCGCGTACCGATCGCGCGCCGCCGGGGCCGAACCCGCGTGGGCGCCACCGGCGTTGCAGTACGCCGACTTCGCGCACTGGCAGGGTGAGCTGCTGCGTGACGAGTCCGGGCTGATCGACGCGCAACGCCGCTACTGGATCGAGCAGTTGGCCGGCCTGGCCGACGACACCGGGCCCCGGCCGGACTTTCCGCGCCCGGCCACCGCGAACGGCTCCGGCGACTCGGTGGCATTCACCGTGACGCCGCAGGTGCGGGCCGGGCTGGCGGCGCTGGCCCGCGACACCGGAGCGACCGAGTTCATGGTGCTGCAGGCCGCGGTCGCGGTGCTGTTACACCTGGCCGGCAGCGGTGACGACATTCCGCTCGGGGTGCCGATTGCCGGACGCACCGACAACGCCCTGGACAACCTGGTCGGGTTCTTCGTCAACGTGG
>CAYNJD010000304.1:0-4258 GCA_964397355.1 uncultured Mycobacterium sp.
CGGCCGGCCGGGGTGTAATGGATCGATGCAGCTGATGTCACCCACTGATTCGGTTTTCCTGCTGGCCGAAACGCGGGAGCATCCCATGCATGTCGGCGGCCTGATGCTGTTCGAGCCGCCGGAGGGCAGCGGCCCGGAGTTCGTCGGCGAGATCTACCGGGGACTGCTGGCCGGCCGCGATCTGCAGCCCGCCTTCCGGAAACGCCCGGCGACCCTGCTGGGTGGGATCGCGAACGTGGGTTGGGCTTTCGACGACGAGGTCGACATCGAGTACCACATGCGGCGCTCGGCGCTGCCGGTGCCGGGCCGGGTGCGCGACCTGCTGGAGCTGACCTCGCTGTTGCACGGCAGCCTGCTCGACCGGCACCGCCCGCTGTGGGAGGCCCAGCTGGTGGAAGGCCTCAACGACGGCCGGTTCGCCGTCTACGTCAAGATCCACCACAGCCTGATCGACGGCGTCTCACTGCTGCGGCTGCTGCAGCGCACCCTGTCGGTCGATCCGCGCGACCCGGACCTGCGCACCCCGTGGTCGCTGCGGCCGCCGTCGCGACCACGCCCCGATGCCCCGTCCCGGCTGCGTGAGCTGACCGGGATGGTCAAAGGCGTTGCCGCACTGGGTCCGTCGACGGTGAAGCTGGCGCGTGCCGCCCTGCTGGAACAGCAGCTGACGCTGCCGTTCGAAGCGCCGCGCACCATGTTCAACGTCAAGATCGGCGGGGCCCGCCGGTGTGCGGCGCAGTCCTGGCCGGTGGAGCGCATCGTCGCGATCAAACGCGCCGCCGGGGTGACGGTCAACGACGTGGTGCTGGCGATGTGCGCCGGGGCGCTGCGGGCTTACCTCGACGAACGGCAGGCGCTGCCGGAGCATCCGCTGGTGGCGATGGTGCCGGTGAGCCTGCGCACCGAAGCCGACGCCGACGCCGGCGGCAACATGGTCGGCACCATCCTGTGCAACCTGGCCACCGACCTCGAAGACCCGGCGAAGCGGCTGGCGGCCATCAGCGAATCGATGTGCCGCAACAAGAAGGTGTTCAGCGAGTTGCCGCGCGCGCAGGCGCTGGCGCTGTCGGCGGCCAACATGGCGCCGCTGGCGCTGGCGGCCATCCCCGGCTTCGTGTCGGCGGCCCGGCCGCCGTTCAACATCGTCATCTCCAACGTGCCCGGCCCGGCCGAGCCGCTGTACTGGCGCGGCGCCCGGCTGGACGGCAACTACCCGCTGTCGATCGCCCTGGATGGGCAGGCGCTGAACATGACGGTGGTCAGCAACGCCGGCAACCTCGACTTCGGGCTGGTCGGCTGCCGCCGCTCGGTTCCGCACCTGCAGCGGCTGCTGGGGCACCTGGACACCGCGCTGGAAGACCTGGAACGCGCAGTAGGTGTCTGAGGGTGGCCAAGCGCAGCGCCGGGCTGCTGCTGTATCGGTTGGGCGCCGACGGCGCCATCGAGGTGCTGGTCGCTCATCCCGGTGGGCCGTTCTGGGCGCATAAGGACGACGGAGCGTGGTCGATCCCCAAGGGCGAGCAACTCGACGGCGAGGACCCGTGGGTCGCCGCGCGCCGGGAGTTCGTCGAGGAGATCGGCCTGGACCCGCCGGACGGCGAGCGAGCCGACCTGGGCGTGGTGCGCCAGGCCGGCGGAAAGGCGGTCACGGTGTTCGCGGTGCGCGGCGACCTTGACGTCACCGACGCGCGCAGCAACACATTCGAACTGGAGTGGCCGCCCCGGTCCGGAACACTGCGGCAGTTTCCCGAGGTCGACCGGGTCGGCTGGTTCACGGTGGCGCAGGCGCGGATCAAGCTGCTGGCCGGACAGCGCCCCGTCCTCGACCGGTTGGTGGAGCACCTGCAGACGATGCCGTGACCGGCCTCAACCGCCGGTGCGGGTCGGCGGTGTTCCGTGTTGCTGCCGCCGCTGCGCCAAGCCGTCGACGATCAGCCTGGCCAGCGACCTTGCCCCCGTTGCGGTCGGCCCACAGCCGCAGCAGCTGCACCGGGGTGCGCACGGCCGGCGTCGGCTGCTGCGGCATCCACACCCCATAATCGGTGTGCGCGGGGTCGCTACCCGGAGCGACGCGGTACCTCCTGGTGCCCCTCGCACCACTGCTCGGGCGGCACCTGCGCGCGGACCTCGGCGATGTGCTCGCCGCAGCCGTCCCAGGTGATCTTGCCGCAGACCCGGCACGGCACGGGGTAGCACATCAGCGGTTCCTTTCAGGCGGTGCGCAGCGCGGCTGCCAGCGTATCGATGACGGTGCGGATCCGCTCGGTCACCTCGTCGGCGATGGGCGCCAGGGCCGGGTTGTCGATGACCTGGGCCATCAGTTGCGGGTTCATCGCCTCCACGTGCACCGTCTCGGGGTGCTGCGGGTCCTCGCGGACCACCACGTTGCACGGCAGCAGCACCCCGATGCGCTTCTCGGCGCTCACCGCCCGGTGCGCAAGGGGCGGGTTGCAGGCGCCCAGGATCAGGTAGCGCTCCATCTCCTCGCCGAGTTTGGCCCGCAGCGTGGCCTGCATGTCGATCTCGGTCAGCACACCGAAACCGTTGTCTTGCAGTATTTCTCGCGTCTTGGCGGTCACCGTGTCGAAATCGGCGCCGGTCACCGCTGTGCTCATCGCGACGGACATGAGACCTCCTTCGTTGTCGTAGCCGCAATTCCGAGAATACCCCATCGGGTATATACCGCCAGGGTATCGTCACCTCATGCAGATCCTGCGCACCCCCGATGACAGGTTCGTCAACCTCCCCGATTTCGGTTACCCGGCCCAGTTCTGCGACGTCGATGACGATGACGGCGGCACGCTGCGGGTGGCGTGGGTGCAAGACGGCCCCGACGACGGCGACCCGATCCTGATGCTGCACGGCGAGCCGTCGTGGTCGTATCTGTACCGCAAGATGATGCCGATCCTGGCCCAGGCCGGGTACCGCGTCATCTGTCCGGACCTGGTCGGGTTCGGGCGCTCGGACAAACCGTCCCGCGCCGAGGACCACACCTACGCCCGCCACGTCGAGTGGATGCGGACGCTGGCGTTCGATGTCCTCGACCTGCAGGGCGTGACGATGGTCGGCCAGGATTGGGGCGGGCTGATCGGGCTGCGGCTGGTCGCGGAGAACCCGGACCGGTTCAGCAACGTGGTGGTGGCCAACACCGGTCTGCCCACCGGCGACATCCCGATGCCGGAGGTCTGGTGGCGTTTCCGGGAGGCGATCCAGACCGCGCCGAGCATCGACGTCGGATGGTTCGTGCAGTCCGGCTGCCGCCGGCCGATGAGCGACGCCGTCCGCGCCGGCTATGACGCCCCGTTCCCCGACGACAGCTACTGTGTCGGGCCGCGGACCATGCCGTCGCTGATCCCGACCACCCCCGAGGACCCGGCCGCGCCGGCCAACCGGAAGGCGTGGGACGTGCTGTGCGCCTCGGAGACGCCGATGCTGGTGGCGTTCAGTGACGGCGACCCGATCACCGGGGCGATGGCGCCGATCTTCCAGCGCGAGATGCGCGGCGCGCGGGGCCGCGCGCATCCGGTGATCCACGACGCCGGCCACTTCCTGCAGGAGGACGCCGGCGAGGAGCTGGCCCGCCACATCGTGGAGTTCCTGCGCCGCTGAGGGCAGCCGGCGCGCCGAGACCGACGTTTTGCAGGCCGCTACTCGTACTTTGTCTGCAAATCGTCGGTCTCGCGTCGTCGGGCGGCATGATGGACACCATGGACCTGCCCGTCACGCCGCCGGTGGATCCGATGCTCGCCAAGGCGGCGGCCAAGGTTCCCGAAGCGCCGGGGCAGTGGACCTACGAACCCAAGTGGGACGGCTTTCGCGCCATCGTGTTTCGTGACGGCGACGAGGTGATGCTGCAATCGCGCAACGGCAAACCGCTGGGCCGCTACTTCCCGGAACTGCTGGACGCGTTGCGCGCCGAACTCGCCCCGCGCTGCGTGATCGACGGCGAGGTGGTGGTGCCGCGGCGGATCGACGGCCGGACCCGGCTGGACTGGGAGTCGCTGAGCCAGCGGATCCACCCCGCCCAGAGCCGGGTGCGGCTGCTGGCGAAGCAGACCCCGGCGCAGTTCATCGGCTTCGACGCGCTGGCCACCGGCGACGCCCCGTTGCTGAACGAGCCGTTCCGGGTGCGACGGCAGGCGCTGACCGACCTGGTGGCCGGTGGCGACAGCTGCCATGTCACCCGCGCCACCGCCGACCCGCAGCAGGCCGCGGTGTGGCTCACCACGTTCGAGGGCGCCGGGCTCGACGGGGTGGT
>CAYNJD010000305.1:0-4229 GCA_964397355.1 uncultured Mycobacterium sp.
CTCATGTGACGTACTCGACGTCGGAGACCTTGGCCTGCTTGCCCTCCCGCTGCACCGTCAACCGCATCCGCAGCTCGTGCGGCCGCTCATCCAGGCCGCCCAGGTGGGTGGACACCACACTGATAGCGACCAGCACCTGCGCCTCGTCACCGGATTGCGACTCCACTCCGGCCTCGCTGACCGAGCTGACCGCTTGTGAGTGTTCCCGCGTGACGGTCTCGATGAGCAACGGGGCGCGCTGGGAGAACCGCTGGTAGAACTCGCCGGTCGCCGAATCGAGAACGCGCTGCACGTCGCCCTGGGGGTCCTGGTAGTCGACCGTGGTCAGCGCGATCGCCGTCCGGCGGGCTGCCTGCACGAACATCTCCCGCTGCTCGGCGGCACCGCGGGCCGTCTCAGCGCGAAAGCCGAGCCAGCCGAGCAGAACCGCCGACACCAGCACCCCGATCAGCCCCGCGATCAACATGCGGCGCTGCCCGACGTCGGCCGTGTCATCACTCACCATGATCCACTCTGTCTACCATCTTGTGATGAGCACAGCCCAGACCGTCGAATTCGACGGCGTCGACTCGGTCACGCTGGTCGCCGACGAATGGAATCGGGGTAGCGCCGCACGCACCCCGACGATCGTGATGCTGCACGGCGGCGGCCAGAATCGGCACTCCTGGCACAAGACCGGCCAGGTCCTGGCCGACCGGGGCTTTCACGTCGTCGCGCTCGACACCCGCGGCCACGGCGACAGCGACCGCGCACCGGACGCCGACTACGCCCTCGAAACGCTGGCCGCCGACACTGCCGCGGTGATCGACGCGATCGGTCGGCCGGTGGTGCTGATCGGGGCGAGCATGGGCGGGCTGACCGGGATTCTGGTCGCCGACCAAGCCGGGCCGCAGCGGGTGGTCAAGCTGGTGCTGGTCGACGTGGTGCCGCGCTACGAAAAGGCGGGCAGCGCCCGGATCCGTGACTTCATGTCCAGCCACCTCGACGGCTTCGACTCCCTTGAGCAGGCCGCCGACGCGGTGGCCGAATACCTGCCGCACCGGACCAAGCCGCGCAGTCCCGAGGGGCTGAAGAAGAACCTCCGGTTCCGCGACGGCCGGTGGTACTGGCACTGGGATCCGGCGCTGATGACCAAGCCCGGCGACGACCCGGCGCTGCGCACCGAGAAGATCGAGACCGCCGCCATCGGCCTGCAGATCCCGATCCTGCTCATCCGCGGCAAGCTGTCCGACGTGGTCAGCGCCGAGGGCGTGCAGGATTTCCTGGCCAAGGTTCCCGGCGCACAGTTCGTCGAATTGTCCGAGGCCGGGCACACCGCTGCCGGCGACGACAACAACGCCTTCAGTGCAGCCGTCGTCGAATTCGTGTCCCGCTGAATGTTCGGGATCGGGTGGCTGACGCCGACGCTGCTCGCGGTCGGCGCACTGGCGGCCGTGGCAGTCGGCGAAGCCGTCGCGCTGACGGTGCTGACCGCGCGGCTGCGAACAGCCCGGGCCGAGGCCGACGCGCTGCGGCAACGGATCGACACCCGCAATCTATTGCTGAGCGGCGGACGCGAGGCCGTCAAGACCGTGTGGCAGACCGCGAATCTGGTGCGCAAGCAGGGATTCGGTGCGGCCGTACGCTCTTCGATCGAAGAACTGGCCGACTGGGCCGCGGTGGAACGCCCCGATCTGGCCCGCCTCACACCGGACGGGCACGTGGTGATCCTGTTCAGCGACATCGAGGAGTCGACCGCGCTCAACGAGCGGATCGGCGACCGCGCCTGGGTGAAACTGATCGCCCGGCACGACGAGATGGTGCAGCGCACTGTCCGTGAGCACCGCGGACATGTGGTCAAGAGCCAGGGCGACGGCTACATGATCGCGTTCGCACAACCCGAGCAGGCGGTGCGCTGCGCCATCGCGATGCAACGCGCACTACAACGTCGTGGCCGTAGGCCGCAGCACTCGATCCGGGTCCGGATCGGAGTTCACATGGGCCGCTCGGTGCGCCGCGGCGACGACCTGTTCGGCCGCAATGTCGCGATGGCCGCGCGGGTGGCCGCCGCCGCCGAGGGCGCCCAGATCCTGATCAGCGCAGCGGTGCGCGACGCCGTCAAGGACTGCGAGGACATCACCGTCGGCCCCGGCCACGATGCCGAGTTGAAGGGCTTCGCCGGCACGCACCGCCTCTACGCGATCGATCTGGGCCGCTAGTCCCCGTCGTGCCTCGCCGAACCGCCGGCTTCGGCGAGCCGCTGATGCAGCCGGGCGCGGACCTCGTCGGGCGTGTAGGCCCGGCGCCGTCGCTGATCCCGGGCCACCAGCACTCCCCCGGCGGCGACCCCGACAACGCCCGCCAGGCCGATCCATTTCCAAATGCTGCGCACCAACACACCATATGGTGCTGAGCGTGGACGAACACACCGTGACGTTGGAACGCGCGCTGACCGAAACCCGTACCGGCGACATCTGGCTGTTCCGCGGGCGCTCCGGCCCGGACCGCGCCATCCAGACGCTGTCCAACGCCCCGGTGAACCACGTCGGGATGACGGTGGCCCTCGAGGACCTGCCGCCGCTGATCTGGCACGCCGAGCTCGGCGACAAGCTGCTGGATTTCTGGACCGGCACCAACCACCGTGGCGTGCAACTCAACGACGCCCGGGCGTCGGTCGAACAGTGGACCGGCCGCTATCAGCAGCGCTGCTGGCTGCGTCAGCTCAACGGCACCATCACCCGCAAGCAGGAGGACCGGCTGCTGCAGGTGATCGCCCGGATGGACGGCACCGCGTTTCCGACCACGGCGCGGCTCACGGGCCGGTGGCTGCGGGGCCGGCTGCCGACCGCCGGTGACTGGACTCGCGGTATCCCGGTGCTGGACCGCAAGGTTCGGGAGGTCAGTCAGCGCCGCAGGGCGCGTAAGACGCGGGTGGCGCTGGAGACCGCCTATTGCGCCGAGACGGTGGCCATCACCTACGAGGAGATGGGCTTGCTGTCGACCGACAAGGACTCGAGCTGGTTCGACCCCGGCAAGTTCTGGAGCGGCGACATCCTGCCGCTGACACCCGGCTATCAGCTGGGCCGCGAGATCGTCGTCGTCCCCTAGTCGCGATTTCGGCGCGGTTTTGCCCGCTCAGCGACGATTATCGCGCCGAAATCGCTCAGTCGACGGTCAGCTCGCCCATCAGTGACCAGTCCGTCGCGTCGAGTTGTTGGCTGATGATCTTCGGCGTCGACACCAGAGCCCGCGGCATCTCGGCCATGGCCTTTTTGAAGTGGTCGCTGTTGACGTGCGCGCTTCCGGCCGCGTCGTCGCGAAACGCTTCGACCAGGACGTACTCGTTTGGATTGTCCAGGCTGCGTGACCATTCGAACCACAGGTTGCCTTCTTCGGCCCGGGTGGCCTCGGTGAACTCCGCGACCAGCTGCGGCCAGCGCTGCGCCCACTCCGGTTTGGTGTGGAACTTGACCACGATGAAGATCACCGCGGCTCCCCGATCTCCAGACTGCTGCGCACCGGAGTGACATTGGTGGTCAAATCCAGTATCGGGCAGTGCTTTTCGACGATCTCCTGCAGCTCGCGGTAGCGCTCCTCGGTTTCCGGGCCGGTCACCGTCATCACCACCCGCACCTCGCTGAAACCCGGGCGGACCGTGTCATCGAGGCCGAAGAAGCCGCGCACGTCCAGATCCCCCTCGGCGCGGCCGGTGATCTCGTCGACCGCGATGCCCAGCTTCTCGGCCCAGTACCGCCAGGTGACAATCTGGCAGGACAACAGCGACCCCAGGTAGTACTCGACCGGGTTGGGCGCGGTGTTCTCACCGCCGAGCGTCGGCGGCTCGTCGACTTCGGCGGTGTAGCGGCCCATGGTGATGGTGCTGGCGACCGCGTCGTGGGCGACCGCGGAGGCCCGGAACACCACCTGGGATTTGGCCGGATCGGCGGCGGCCGGGTCGCTGGTGGCGGCGACGACGGCGGCCAGCTGGGTAGTCGATGAGGTCATGCCGGTAGAGACTAGTGGGGGCCCGCCCGCCGGTTCGCCCGCATCGGATACCGCTTGCCCGCGCGACGGGCTAGCCTGATCGATGTGGACGTACTACGGCACGTAATAGTTCTGCTGCACATCGTCGGGTTCGCGGTGACGTTCGGGGCGCTGGCCGCTGAGGCGGCGGCGCGGCGCTTCCAGCTCACCCCGGTGATGGACTACGGCGTGGTGCTGTCGTTGCTGACCGGGCTCGCGCTGGCCGC
>CAYNJD010000306.1:0-4223 GCA_964397355.1 uncultured Mycobacterium sp.
TGCGCAGGTCCTTGACCATCTGGTAGGGGTGCAGCACGTAGGAGCGCATCTGGTTGCCCCATGAGCTGCCACCGTCACCCTTGAGCGCGTCGAGCTCGGCCCGTTCCTCGGAACGCTTGCGCTCCAACAACTTCGCCTGCAGCACGCGCATCGCCGAGACCTTGTTCTGCAACTGCGACTTCTCGTTCTGACAGGTGACGACGATCCCGGTCGGAATGTGGGTGAGCCGCACCGCCGAGTCGGTGGTGTTCACCGACTGCCCGCCCGGGCCGCTGGAGCGGTAGACATCGACCCGCACATCGTTCTCGGGGATGTCGATGTGGTCGGTGGTCTCCACCACCGGCAGCACCTCGACCTCGGCGAACGACGTCTGCCGGCGGCTCTGGTTGTCGAACGGGCTGATCCGCACCAGCCGGTGGGTGCCCTGCTCCACCGAGAGCGTGCCGTAGGCGAACGGGGCGTGCACTGCGAACGTCGCGCTCTTGATCCCGGCCTCTTCGGCGTAGGAGGTGTCGAACACCTCGACGCTGTAGTTGTGCTGCTCGGCCCAGCGGATGTACATCCGCATCAGCATCTCGGCCCAGTCGGCGGCGTCCACGCCACCGGCTCCGGAGCGGATCGTGACCAGCGCCTCGCGTTCGTCGTACTCGCCGGAGAGCAGCGTGCGGACTTCCATCGTCTCGATGTCGGTGCGCAGCGACGCCAGCTCGGCGTCGGCCTCGGCCATCGCGTCGGCGGCGGTGGGCCCCTCCTCCTCGGCCGCCAGCTCGTAGAGCACCGGCAGGTCATCGAGGCGGCTGCGCAACTCCTCCACCCGGCGCAGCTCACCCTGGGCGTGCGACAACTCACTGGTCACCCGCTGCGCGCGGGTCTGGTCGTCCCACAGGTTGGGGTCGGACGCCTCGTGTTCGAGCTTGTCGATGCGGCTGCGCAGTCCCTCGACGTCCAGCACCCGCTCCACCGTGGTCAAGGTGGCGTCGAGGGCGGTGATGTCGGGCTGGCGGTCAGGTTCCACGTTTATCGAGGTTACCGGCGGCCATCGGCCGTCGACGTTTAGCATCGGGGATACGCCGATGCACGCAGGAATTCCTGACAGGAAAGAAGGTTCCAGGATGCGGCCCTACCACGTCGCGATCGTCGGCTCCGGGCCGTCCGGGTACTTTGCCGCGGCCTCGCTGCTCAAGCTGGCCGCCGGCGGTGAGGTCGACGTGCGCGTCGACATGCTCGAGATGCTGCCGACACCGTGGGGTCTGGTGCGCTCGGGGGTGGCACCGGATCACCCGAAGATCAAGTCGATCAGCGCGCAGTTCGAGAAGACCGCGGCCGACCCCCGCTTCCGGTTCTTCGGCAACATCGCCGTCGGCGAACACGTGCAGGCCGCGGAACTCGCCGAACGCTACGACGCGGTGGTCTACGCGGTGGGCGCGCAGTCCGACCGGCACCTGGGCATTCCGGGTGAGGACCTGCCCGGCAGTGTCGCCGCGGTGGATTTCGTCGGCTGGTACAACGCTCACCCGCATTTCGTCGACCACGCACCGGACCTGACCTGCAAACGCGCCATTGTCATCGGCAACGGCAACGTGGCCCTCGACGTGGCCCGCATCCTGGTCACCCAGCCCGACGAGCTGCGTCGCACCGACATCGCCGACCACGCGCTGGAACAGCTGGACCCGCGCGGTGTCGAGGAGGTGGTGATCATCGGCCGGCGCGGCCCGCTGCAGGCCACGTTCACCAGCCCGGAGCTGCGCGAACTCGGCGAGCTCAAAGGCCTCGACGACGTCGACGTGGTGATCGACGCGGACGAGTTCGCCGACATCACCGACGAGGACATCGAGGCCGCCGCCAAGCATCCCAAGCAGAACGTCAAGGTGCTGCGCAACTACGTGGGACGCGAGACGCATCCGGGCCACCGCCGGATCGTGTTCCGGTTCCGGACGTCGCCGATCGAGATCCGTGGTGAGGGCCGCGTCGAGGAGATCGTGCTGGGCCGCAACGAACTGGTCACCGACGAGCAGGGCCGGGTCAGCGCCAAGGACACCGGCGAGCGCGAGGTCTTGCCGGCCCAGCTGGTGGTCCGCTCGGTGGGTTACCGCGGGGTGCCGACGCCGGGCCTGCCGTTCGACGAGCGCAGCTGCACCATCCCGCACACCGACGGACGTATCGAGGGCACCGACAACCAGTACGTGGTCGGCTGGATCAAGCGGGGGCCGTCGGGGGTCATCGGCAGCAACAAGAGCGATTCACAGGCCACCGTCGACACGCTGGCCGCCGACTTGGCGGCCAGGTCGGCGGCCGGTGGATTGCACGATGTCGGGCCCGACTACGACGTTCGACTGCACGAGTGGCTGCTGTCGCGTCAACCTCAACTGGTCACCGACGAGCACTGGAAACTGATCGACGCCCACGAGCGCTCCACCGGTGAGCCGCACGGCCGGCCCCGGGTCAAGCTGGTCAGCGTCGCCGACATGCTGCGGGTCGGGCACGGGCCCGAGTCGGCCGAGCCCTGTCCCGAATGCGACTCCGGCGATCTGACGTGCTGCACGGCGCCGGTGCCGGAGTCACACCCGCGGGGGTAGCGGCGGGGATTCCGGCGGCTGCTGGGGCGTCAGATTCCAGTTGTCGGGATTGCGCGGCGAGTACACCACCGGCAACAGGTCGCCGACGCTCGGCCAGTTGCTGACGTCGACCGCGAAGCGCTGATAGACCTCGTGCTCATCGACGGTGGGCCCGTGCAGCACGCCGGTGATCGTGACGTACTGCGCCCCGTCGGCCTCGGGCCGCGGGCTGACACCGGTGACCAGCAGGGTGCCCTGCTGCGCTCCCCCGCCCGGCCCCGGCCGGAAGAACCGCGGGGCCAGGAACACCGCCAGAATCGCCAGTAGCAACAGCAGTGCCCATATCTCCCACATCACGCCATGGTAGGACTGCTGCCATGGCGCAGAGCAACGACGATCTCGACCCCGATCTCCAAGACGACCTGACCCTGGCACTGGCCATGGCCGACCGGGCGGACTCGATCACCCTGGCCCGCTTCGGGGCACTCGACCTGCGGGTGGACACCAAGCCGGACCTCACCCCGGTCACCGACGCCGACCAGGCAGTCGAGACCGCGCTGCGCGAGGTGCTGTCCGCCGACCGGGGCGACGATGAGATTCTGGGCGAAGAATTCGGTGGCACAACCACTTTCCGCGGCCGGCAGTGGATCATCGATCCGATCGACGGCACCAAGAACTTCGTCCGCGGGGTTCCGGTATGGGCCAGCCTGATCGCACTGCTCACCGACGGCGTGCCGCGCCTCGGCGTCGTCAGCGCCCCGTCACTGGGCCGGCGCTGGTGGGCCGCGCACGGCCAGGGCGCCTTCGGCTCGGTCGACGGCGGCCCGCCACGGCGGCTGTCGGTGTCCTCGGTGGGCGAGCTGGGCTCGGCCAGCCTGTCGTTCGCCGGGCTGACCACGTGGGCGCACCGCGGCCTGCGGGAACAGTTCCTGGATCTGACCGAGGCAGTGTGGCGGGTGCGTGCCTACGGCGACTTCTGGGCGTACTGCCTGCTGGCCGAGGGCGCCGTCGACGTCGTGGTCGAACCGGCCGTGTCGGTGTGGGACCTGGCCGCGCTCGACGTGCTGGTGCGCGAGGCGGGCGGTGTGTTCACCGACCTGTCCGGCGCGCCGGGCCCGCACGGCGGCAGCGCGGTGGCCGCCAACGCGGCGCTGCACGAGCCGGTACTGCGGCGGCTGACCGCGGATTAGCCCCGTCTTGGCCCGTCGCCGGGGCTGGACTGAGGACTGCATCACATCTTACTGTTGAGTCACCTTACTTCGGAGTAAGGTGGGGGGTATTCCACGCTGCCCATCGAGTGAGGCTCCGACATGACTGACACCGCATCCGCCCGCAACGGCTCCAAGGTCCGCCGGCGGTCCGGCCCTTCGAGCGCCGTGGGACTGGAGAAGCCCAAGCGAACCCCGATCGCGACCGCCCTGGCCTTCGTCACCCCGCTGGTCAGCCAGGACTTCCTGGACCGGCACAACCTGCGCAACCCGCTCAACCGGACCCTGAACTACGGGGTGAAGACGGTGTTCTCGGTGGCCGGGGCCACCGGCCGGGAGTTCAAGCGGGTCCAGGCCCTGGGCAAGGCCCCCACCCGGCTTGCCGCGCGCGGTGGCAAAGGCGCCGATTACTTCGACCTGACCCCCGACGACGAGCAGCAGATGATCGTCGACACCGTCG
>CAYNJD010000307.1:0-4202 GCA_964397355.1 uncultured Mycobacterium sp.
AGGTGTCGCTGGCCGGCCGCTACCTGGTGTACGTGCCGGGCGCGTCGTCGACGGGGATCAGCCGCAAGCTGCCCGACACCGAGCGTCAGCGGCTCAAGGAGATTCTGCGCGAGGTGGTGCCCGCCGACGCCGGCGTGATCATCCGCACCGCCTCGGAGGGGGTCAAAGAATCCGACATCCGCGCCGACGTGGAGCGTCTGCAGGAGCGCTGGAACCAGATCGAGACCACCGCGGCCGAGACCAAGGCGAAAGCCGCCGGCGCCGCGGTGGCGCTCTACGAAGAGCCCGACGTGCTGGTCAAGGTGATCCGCGACCTATTCAACGAGGACTTCTCCGAGCTGGTGGTCTCCGGCGACGACGCCTGGGCCACGATCAACGACTACGTGGGTTCGGTGGCGCCCGAGCTGGTGCCGAAGCTGACCCGCTACCAGGCCCCGGAAGGCCCGGACGGGCAGGCCGGGCCGGACGTGTTCGCCGTGCACCGCATCGACGAGCAGCTGGCCAAGGCGATGGACCGCAAAGTGTGGCTGCCCTCGGGCGGCACCCTGGTGATCGACCGGACCGAGGCCATGACGGTCGTCGACGTCAACACCGGCAAGTTCACCGGCTCCGGGGGCAACCTCGAGGAGACGGTGACCAAGAACAACCTGGAGGCCGCCGAGGAGATCGTGCGGCAGCTGCGGCTGCGGGACATCGGCGGGATCATCGTCATCGACTTCATCGACATGGTGCTGGAGTCCAACCGGGACCTGGTGCTGCGTCGGCTGACCGAGGCGCTGGGCCGCGACCGCACCCGGCACCAGGTCTCGGAGGTGACGTCGCTGGGCCTGGTGCAGCTGACCCGCAAGCGGCTGGGGACCGGACTGATCGAAGCGTTCTCGACGTCGTGTCAGCACTGCGCCGGTCGCGGCATCATGCTGCACGCCGACCCGGTCGACTCGGCCGCGCCCGGGCGCAAGTCCGAAGCGGGCAGCCGCCGCAGCAAGCGATCGAAGAAGCCCAAGGCCGACGAACCGACCGTGGCGAAGGTTCCGGTGCACACTCCCGGCGACCACCCGATGTTCAAGGCGATGGCCGCCGCCAGCGATCGTCACGATGACGAGACCGACAGCGATGGCGAGGCCACCGCGTCGGCTGAGGAAACGCAGGCCGGCGCCGAGGTCGAGGAGCGGGTGGCCGGTGCGGCGGTCGAGGAAGACACCGACGAGGCCGATGACACTTACGACACCGACGAGGACGCCGACGACGCCGACGACACCGACGACACCGACGAGGACACCGACGACACCGACGACACCGACGAAGAGGTCGAGGTGGACCTCGACGACGATGACGACGACTACGACGACGACGACTACGACGACGACCTCGACGTCATCGACGGGTCCGACGAGGACACCGACGACGACTCCGACCAGTCCGATGGGGACGCCGCGGCGGCCTACGGACGTCCCCGGCGGCGCCGCGCGGCGGCCCGCCCGGCCGGGCCACCCGGCTGACCGGAGGCCGGTTTGACCCCTTAGTCGCTGGTCAAGTACCCTAGACCAGTTGTCGCCAGGCGGATAAGACCCAGCTCGGCGGACAGAACCCCAACCACCTGCGCAAGTCCCGATGGCGTGCGCTGCGAGCGGCACCCGAGAAGCACTCGAGAAGTAGAGGTAGACACCAACGATGGCGACGTACGCAATCGTCAAGACCGGCGGCAAGCAGTACAAGGTTGCCGTCGGCGACGTGGTCAAGGTCGAGAAGCTCGATTCCGAGCCGGGTGCATCGGTGTCGCTGCCGGTCGCGCTGGTCGTGGACGGCACCACCGTCACCACCGACGCCGCGAAACTGGCGAAGGTCGCGGTCACCGGCGAGGTGCTCGAGCACATCAAGGGCCCCAAGATCCGCATCCACAAGTTCAAGAACAAGACCGGCTACCACAAGCGGCAGGGTCACCGTCAGCCGCTGACCGTGCTCAAGGTCACCGGAATCAAGTAGCGGGAGGCAACGAGATGGCACACAAGAAGGGCGCTTCCAGCTCACGCAACGGTCGCGACTCCAACGCCCAGCGACTCGGCGTCAAGCGGTTCGGCGGCCAGGTGGTCAAGGCCGGCGAGATCCTGGTCCGGCAGCGTGGCACCCACTTCCACCCCGGCGTCAACGTCGGGCGCGGCGGCGACGACACGCTGTTCGCCACGGCACCGGGTTCGGTCGAGTTCGGTGTGAAGCGCGGCCGCAAGACCGTCAACATCGTGCCTGTCGTCCGCGCGGAGAGCTAACCGGCCGGCTGCGCGCCGCGAACGTGCGCCGGCTGCGAAAATGAGCGACAGACTTCGCAGTGGTTGCACGCTCGGCGTGTGGGATGGGTGAGAGGAAGCTCGATGTCCCGGTTCGTCGACCGCGTCGTCATCCACCTGCGCGCCGGCGACGGGGGCAACGGCTGCGCGTCGATTCACCGGGAGAAGTTCAAACCGCTCGGCGGCCCGGACGGCGGCAACGGCGGCCGTGGCGGCAGCGTTGTGCTGGTGGTCGACAGCGGCGTGCACACTCTGTTGGACTTCCATTTCCGGCCGCACATCACCGCCCCGTCCGGCAAGCAGGGGCAAGGCAGTAACAAGGACGGCGCCGCCGGGTCCGACCTGGAGATCAAGGTGCCCGACGGCACCGTCGTGCTCGACGAACACGGACGGCTGCTCGCCGACCTGGTCGGCTCGGGCACGCGGTTCGAGGCCGCCGCCGGCGGGCGCGGCGGGCTGGGCAACGCGGCACTGGTGTCACGGGCGCGCAAGGCGCCCGGTTTCGCGCTGCTGGGGGAGAAGGGCGAGAGCCGCGACCTCACGCTGGAACTCAAGACGGTCGCCGACGTCGGCCTGATCGGGTTTCCGTCGGCCGGCAAATCCGCGCTGGTGTCGGTGATCTCGGCGGCCAAACCGAAGATCGCCGACTATCCGTTCACCACGCTGGCGCCGAATCTGGGCGTGGTGTCCGCCGGCGATAACACATTCACCGCCGCCGACGTCCCGGGCCTGATCCCAGGCGCCTCGGCCGGCCGCGGATTGGGCCTGGACTTCCTGCGGCACATCGAACGCTGCGCGGTGCTGGTGCACGTCGTCGACTGCGCCACCGCCGAACCGGGCCGTGACCCGATCTCCGACATCGAGGCGATCGAAACCGAGTTGGCCGCCTATACCCCTACCCTGCAAGGGGATTCGGTGCTCGGTGACTTAGTCGACCGGCCGCGGGCGGTGGTGCTCAACAAGATCGACGTGCCGGAGGCCCGAGAGATGGCCGAGTTCGTCCGCGACGACATCGTGGCCGAGCGCGGCTGGCCGGTGTTCCTGGTGTCGACCGTGAGCCGCGAAGGGCTGCGGCCGCTGACGTTCGCGCTGGCCGAGATGGTGTCGGCCTACCGTGCCGCGCAGCCGGCGCCGGTGCCGCGCCGCCCGGTGATCCGGCCGATACCCGCGGGCGAAACCGGGTTCACCGTGGAGGCCGACGGCGACGGCGGTTTCATCGTGCGCGGGTCGCGGCCCGAACGCTGGGTGCATCAGACCAACTTCGACAACGACGAGGCGGTCGGCTACCTCGGTGACCGGCTGGCCCGGCTCGGGGTCGAGGATGAACTGCTGCGACTGGGGGCCGAACCGGGCTGCGCGGTGACGATCGGGGAGATGACCTTCGACTGGGAGCCGGCCACCCCGGCCGGAGTGGATATTCCGCTGTCGGGGAGGGGCACCGACGCCCGGGTGGAGCGCACCGAGCGCGTCGGCGCCGCCGAACGCAAAATGGCGCGCAAGCAGCGCCGCGAACACCCGGAGGACTCGTGACATCGACCGCGCGCGAGGCGATCCGCACCGCGCGCAGCGTCGTTGTGAAGATCGGCACCACCGCGCTCACCGCCGAGAACGGCATGTTCGACGCGGCACGGCTGGCCGGGCTCGCCGCGGCGATCGAGGCCCGGATGAAGGCCGGCTCCGACGTGGTGATCGTGTCGTCCGGGGCCATCGCCGCCGGCCTGGAGCCGCTCGGATTGGCCAAGCGGCCAACGGATCTGGCCACCAAGCAGGCCGCCGCCAGCGTGGGCCAGGTGGCGCTGGTCAACGCCTGGAGCGCTGCTTTCGGCCGATTCGGCCGCACCGTCGGGCAGGTGCTGCTCACCGCCCAGGACACCTCGATGCGGGTGTCGCACACCAATGCTCAGCGCACCCTGGACCGGT
>CAYNJD010000308.1:0-4188 GCA_964397355.1 uncultured Mycobacterium sp.
GTGAGGTCTTCGGCCATCTTCTTGGTCAGCGTGGTCACCAGCACCCGCTCGTCGGCCTCGGCGCGCTGCCGGATCTCGCCGATCAGGTCGTCGATCTGCCCCTTGGTGGGTTTGACCACCACCTTCGGGTCCACCAGGCCGGTCGGGCGGATCACCTGCTCCACGAACTCCCCGTCGGCCTGGCTGAGCTCGTAGGGGCCCGGTGTGGCCGACATGTAGACCGTCTGCCCGATCCGGTCGGCGAACTCCTCCCAGGTCAGCGGCCGGTTGTCGCACGCCGACGGCAGCCGGAAGCCGAACTCCACCAGGTTGCGCTTGCGCGACATGTCGCCCTCGTACATGCCGCCGATCTGCGGCACGGTGACGTGCGACTCGTCGATGATGAGCAGGAAGTCCTCCGGGAAGTAGTCCAGCAGCGTGGCCGGCGGGGACCCGGCGCCGCGGCCGTCGATGTGGCGCGAGTAGTTCTCGATGCCGGAGCAGAAGCCGACCTGGCGCATCATCTCGATGTCGTAGTTGGTGCGCATCCGCAGCCGCTGGGCTTCCAGCAGCTTGCCGTGGCGCTCCAGCTCGTCGAGCCGGGCGGCCAGCTCCTCCTCGATGGTGGAGATCGCCTGCGTCATCCGCTCCGGACCGGCGACATAGTGGGTGGCCGGGAAGATCCGCAGCGAGTCGACCTTGCGGACCACGTCGCCGGTGAGCGGATGCAGGTAGTACAGCGCCTCGATCTCGTCGCCGAAGTACTCGATGCGGACCGCCAGCTCCTCATAGGACGGGATGATCTCGACGGTGTCACCCCGGACCCGGAACGAGCCGCGGGTGAACGCCATGTCGTTGCGGGTGTACTGCACGTCGACCAGCAGCCGCAGCAGACCGTCGCGCGGCACCTCGGAGCCGACCCGCAGCTCCACGGAGCGGTCCAGGTAGGACTGCGGGGTGCCCAGGCCGTAGATGCAGGACACCGACGCCACCACCACCACGTCGCGCCGGGACAGCAGGCTGGAGGTGGCCGAGTGGCGCAGCCGCTCCACATCGTCGTTGATGGAGCTGTCCTTCTCGATGTAGGTGTCGGTCTGGGCGATGTACGCCTCCGGCTGGTAGTAGTCGTAGTACGAGACGAAGTATTCGACGGCGTTGTGCGGCAACATCTCCCGCAGCTCGTTGGCGAGCTGCGCGGCCAGCGTCTTGTTCGGCGCCATCACCAGCGTGGGCCGCTGCAGCCGCTCGATCAGCCAGGCCGCGGTGGCCGACTTGCCGGTGCCGGTGGCGCCGAGCAGCACCACGTCCTTCTCCCCCGCGGTGATGCGGCGCTCCAGCTCGGCGATGGCGGTCGGCTGGTCCCCGGCCGGCTGGTAGTCGCTGACCACGTCGAAGTGGCCGCCGGTGCGCACGATGCCCTCGACCGCGTCGGCCGGGGGCCGGTACTCCGAATGTGCGACGACGGGATGTTCCGTTGCGAAAGCCACGAAGCCAGGGTAAGCCGCCCGGCCGACATGCAGAGCGCGCCAGCGCGATGAGGAGGAGCCGGGCCATGGGCCCGGGCCATAGGCTGGGTGTCTGACAGACGTTCGGCGATGACGCGGAAGAGGCGATCAGCGGTGCATCCGCCCAAACACGAAACATTCGACCTGGTCGCGTACACCAACACCGACCCCAAGGGGGTGGTCCGCGACGTCGACGTCTACACGGTGCGGCCCTGGGGCCTGTACCTGGCCCGCCCCACGCCGGGCCGCGCCGAGTTCGGTTACCTGGAGTCGTGGCTGCTGCCCGAGCTGGGGCTGCGCGCGACCGTCTTCCAGTTCAACCCGGGCCACGAGCGCGACCAGGACTTCTACCTCGACATCGGCGACTACACCCCGGGACCGTCGGTCTGGCGCTCCCGGGACCACTATCTGGATCTGGTGCTGCGCAGCGGCACCGGCGTCGAGCTCACCGACATCGACGAGCTGATGGTGGCGGTGCGGGAGGGCCTGCTGAGCCAGGACGACGCCGAACGGGCGGTGATGCGGGCCGTCGCCGCCGTGGACGGCCTGGCCCGCAACGGCTACGACCTGCAGCGGTGGCTGGCCGGCCGGGGCATGCCGCTGACCTGGCCGGTCAGCGAGGGTCTCGGCGGAGCGCCGCCGGGGTCCCACTAGCCCCACCGGTCGCTCCGACACCGCGATGCAACGCCCGACAGTTAGGTAATCTCGGAAAGATGAACGCCAATCTGCGAATGGGTGTCGCCGCCGCAACCGCCGCGGCGGTGCTTAGCTGCGGTCAGCTCATCCCGGCGCCGGCGGCGGCCGCCGAGGAGCTGCACAATGTCACCTACATCGCGCGGGTCGACGCCTGGACCACCGGCAGCGTCGTCACCTTCATGGTCAACGACACCCAGACCGCCAGCGGCGACATCGACGGCTTCGGCGCACCGTTCGAGGCCAACGCGGTGCTGTCGGACCCGAGCAAGGCCGGCATGGTGATCCGGCTGCGCTGGCCGTCCTCGGCCAACGTGCACTGCGAGATCCACGTCGATGGCATGGTCGCGGTGAAGAGCGACCGCTTCGTCACCACCTGGAAGGACAGCAGCGACCCGCGCAACGGCGCGATGCTGTGCGGCGCGCTGATCAGCAGCATGGCCTGACCTAACGGGGATCGCGAGCTCGGCGGAGCCGAGCGCGGCGGGTCACCGCCATCGGCACTGTTACGGGCGCCATCCGGTGTCGTCGGCCCACGCCCGGGCCCGCCGGTAGGCGCCGTCGTCGAGGCGCTCCCCCGGCTCGGCCGCCAGCCAGGCCGGGACCAACAGTGCGAACTGCTGGTTGGGGCGGCCGTCGACCCGGAGGTGGACGTTGGTGGGCCGTCCCGGATCGGCGGAGGCATGAAACCGCTTCTCCCACAACGCCGGATCGTCGGGAGCGCCCGCTTCCGCCTCGTCGGCGGTGACCGCCTCGACCCGTGGGTAGCCGGCGGCCAGCAGCGCCTCGGCGAGTTCGTCGGCGATCGCCATGGATTGCACCGTCACCTGGACGTCGATGACGTCGGGGGCGTCACGCCCGGCCACCGCGGTGGGACCGACGTGGTCGATGCGCAGCGCCCGGTGCCCGCAGGCGGTGCGCAGCCGGGCCAGGATGCGCTGCGCCTGATCGGGCCAGCTCGGATCAGCCGGCACCGGCTGCGTCGGGGACGGCACCGTACGCTTGGCCGCCAGGTTGTGCGCGAACGGCTCGATGCGCTGCTGCCACAGCTGCAGCGCCTGCGCGGCCAGGTCGTCCGGACTGCCGGAGTTGTCCAGCCAGACGTCGGCGACCGCCCGCCGTTGCGGCTCGGTGGCCTGCGCGGCGATACGGGCCCGCGCGTCGTCCTCCGGCATGCCGCGGTGCTCGACGAGTCGGGCCACCCGAGTTTCGATGTCCGCGTGCACCACGATCACCAGCGGGAACATCGGCGCCATCTGCGATTCCACCAGCAGCGGGATGTCCTCGACGATGATCGCGTCCGCACCGGCCGCGTCGATCAGCTCGCCGCGGCGCCGCGCCACCAGCGGGTGCACGATGCCGTTGAGCGTGGCGCGTTTGTCGTCGTCGCTGAAGGCGATCGCGGCCAGCGCCGGCCGGTCCAGGGCGCCGTCGGGCTGCAGGATCCCCGGCCCGAAGGCCTCCACCAGGGCGGCCAGGCCCTCGGTACCGGGTTCCACGACCTCACGGGCGATCACGTCGCCGTCGACGACGATGGCGCCGTACCGGCTGAAGGTGGCCGAAACCGTCGACTTACCGGCGCCGATACCGCCAGTCAGTCCGATACGCAGCATCCGCACACTCCAGCGTCGAGATTGAAACCTTGCAGGTGGTTACTCGAACAACGGCTGCGAGATTTCAATCTCGCGACACGGCTAGGCGCTGTTACCGGCGAGCTTCTCCCGCAGCGCGGCGAGCTGCTCGTCGCTGGCCAGTGAACCGCCGGCCGGCGCCTCGTCGCGGTGCGAGCCGTTGGCACCCGAGCGGGGCTCGGCGTGCTCGGCAGCGGCGAACTTCTCCATCTGCGCGGTGTGCATCTTGTGCCGGCGCTCGGCCTCGGCGTAGCGGGCCTCCCACTCGGTGCGCTGCTTGTCGAAACCCTCGATCCACTCGTTGGTCTCGGCGTCGAAGCCCTCGGGGAAGATGTAGTTGCCCTGCTCGTCGTAGCTGTCGGCCATGCCGTACTTCGAGG
>CAYNJD010000309.1:0-4185 GCA_964397355.1 uncultured Mycobacterium sp.
GCCACATCAACGGCGAGTACAGCCGGGTCGGTCACCCGGTGGTGCACTACCTGCACCGCCCGGTCCCGCGCGACGAGCTGATCGCGTTCTTCGTGGCCAGCGACGTCATGCTGGTCACCCCGCTGCGCGACGGGATGAATCTGGTCGCCAAGGAGTACGTGGCATGCCGCAGCGACTTGGGCGGCGCCCTGGTATTGAGTGAATTCACCGGGGCCGCAGCGGAATTACGGCAGGCCTACCTGGTCAACCCGCACGACCTGGAAGGCGTCAAGGATGTCATCGAGGCGGCGGTCAACCAGACCGAGGACGAGGGCCGTCGCCGCATGCGCGCGCTGCGCCGCCAGGTGCTGGCCCACGACGTGGACCGCTGGGCCCGGTCGTTTCTCGACGCCCTCGCCGATTCACCTGAGTAGCTCAACTACACAGGTGGATCGGGTTGTCCTGGCAGTTCAGCGGGTAGTGGATGACCGGATTGGGCAGCGGCGAGACGAACGTCAGCGTGAACGGGTGCTTTTCCAGACCCGGCTGCTCGCCGCAGACGGCGTTGTGGGAGTGGGTGTAGGTGCCGCGCAGCGAGGTGTCGAACTGGTACATCTCTTCGCTGCCGGCGGTGCTGCCGTCCGCGCATCGGTGGCCGGCCAGCAGCGGCGTGCGATAGGACCACAGCCCGTTCGACAGCCGGTAGGCGCCGGCCTGCCCCGGCGGCCCGTTGCTTTCCACCTGCAGTTTGCAGCCGATCGCCAGTTTCAGCGGCACCCGCCCGTCGCCCACCGTCGGGACGCACAGCGGGTAGATCTTCCAGGTCGCGGTGGTACCGCCGCCGTTGTAGGTGTAGACGCCCTCCAGCGTGCCCTCCGGGGCCGCATCGTCGTCGTCGGCGCCGGCCTGCCCGGCCAGCCCGATACTCGCCGTCATCGCGATGCCGAAGGCGACCAGCCCGCGAACGAGTCTCCTCATGGCGCACATCCTCCCAGCTAGATCGGCGCGATATTGCTGATCAGCCACTTGCGATCGACCTTGCGGAAGTCGACCCGCAACCGACTGCCCTCGTAGTACTTCTCCTTGGACTTGCCCGTCACGGTGCGGTTGACGAAGACCAGCACCGAGCCGGTGGTCCGCTTCGCGTCCAGGGTGCCGACCCCGGTGATGTCGACCTGATTGACCAGTTGCTTCTCGCGGGCCTGCGGAATGATCTCGTTGACCGCGCGCGACTCGAACTCCCGGCGATAGTCGCCGGTGAACAGCGGGTAGGTCTCGGTCAGGCTGCGTTCCACCGTCTTGTACTCGTAGCCGAGCACCTTGGGAATCTCCTCGACCGTCAGCTTGGTCAACTCGGCGCGGGCCGTTGCTTCAGCCCGCGACTCGACCCGGCTCCAGTACAGCGACCCCGCCGTGGCGCCCAGCCCCACGAACACCCCCAGCAAGCCCACCAGGGCGGCGAGCGTCAACCACCGGCGGCTCATCGGCTGCCGTCCGGCCACTTGAGGTCGTAGGCGGTCATGTTGCCGGCGTCGTCCTCGTGCACGATCACCCGCAGCGCGTAGGGCTGCGACGGCTTGTTGACACCGTCGACGTCGGTCGCGGTCGCCCGCATCGCCACCAGCACCGAGGCGTTGCCGGCGACGTTGTCGACGCCCTCCAGCGCCGCGGCGTTGATGACGGCCTCGGAGCTGTGCTTGGTCTGGTGCAGCAGCGCCTTGAGGTTCTCGGCGTTGGCGGCCATGGTGTCGCGAAGCGGGCCGCTGGTGCCCGCCACGAAGCGTTCCACCTGATCGTTGATGGTGTCCGGGGTGTAGGTGTACATGTTCAGCACGGTCTGGACCGCGGTGTCGACGAATCGCTGGTCACGGCTGTCGGCCGCAGCGGCATGCCGGTGCTGCACCAGCAGTGCGGCGACCACCCCGCCCAGTACCAGGCTCGCCGCCAGCACGGCCGCGCCGGCCACCTGGGCGACCTTGCGCGCGTTGGGCCGACGCCGCGGGGGTGGGCCGGCCGGGCGGGCGGCGCGCACGGCGGCCCGACTCGGCAGCGGCACCGCGGTGGCCGCAACCTCGGTAGCGTCACCGGCCGGGCCGGGCGGCCGCGATGCCCGCCGGCGGACCCTGGCGTCCTCCGGTCCGGTCACGTCTGCCTCGGCGCGAGCATCAGATCCGCCCAGTTCTCGGCGGGCAGCCACTTCTCGCCACCGGAGACGAACACCCCGGAGTTGCCGGCAGGGTCGACGAACTTGCCGCTGCGCTGGTCATAGCTGCTGTAGGCGACCCCGTTGGCCTGGGCCGGCGCCTCGGCCGGCAACGGCCCGGGAGCGGGCCCCGGCGCCGGGTCCCGTCCATAGGCGGGCAGGCCGCCGTTGCCGCCGGGGTTGGTCGGCAGGTTCTGGTCCGGCGGGGCGTAATACGGCCACGGTGCCGGCGGGTTGGGGCCGAGCTCGTTCGGCGGATACGGCAGCGGGTACGGCGGCACGGGCGCCGGGCCCGGGCCCGCGGGCACCCCCGGCGGCAACGCCACCACCGGCGGACCCGGGTCATAGTCGGATCCCGGCGGGATGTAGGGGAACTTGTTCATCGGATTGATCATCCGCGGGTCGGTGATCGGGGTGTCGTACGGCACCGGCGGGCCACGCCAGGCGTTGCTGCCGATCGGGACGAAGCCCTTCGGGTCACGGCAGAGCTGAATGGTCGGCGCACGTTTGCCCGGGTATTCCATACACGGGTAGTTGCGGGCGCCCCGGACCGCTGACGCGTCGTTCTGGGCCGCCTTGCAGTAGAGGCCCTTGGGCAGTTCGCGCACTGTCTCGTCGGCCGGGGTGCGCATCTCGGTGAACGGCAGGAACCCGACCGTGCACGGCGGCGGGTCGTGCATGTCGATCTTGAAGTCCAGCTTGACGCCCTCTTCCATCGGGACGCCGCCGGCGACGGTCATCAGCGCGGCCATCAGCGCGGGGAACACCACCAGCGCCTGTTCGATCGAGTTGCGGTAGATCACCCCGACCCGGCCGAAGTTGGCAATGCTGGCCGCCAAGGTCGGGAACGACGCCCGGATCCCGCTGAACGTGGTGTTGGCCTCGTCGGCGACACTCGGCAGGACCTGCAGCACCTCGCGGAGTTGCGGATCGGCATTGCGCACCTCGGTGGTGACCGTCGCCAGCGACCGGGTCAGCTTCTTGATGTCGTCGCCGCTGCGGATCTGGGCGTCCAGGAACGGTTCGAACTGGTCGATCAACGCCGAGGTCGCCGCGAAATTGGTGTTGGCCTCGTCGATCAGCTGCCGCGACGACGCGATCATCCGGGCCAGCTCCTGCCCCGAGCCGTTGAACCCGTCGAAGGCGCTGTGCAGCAGATCGCGAAGGCGGCTGTTGGCGACGCTGTTGACCAGCGACTGGGCCTGGTCGAGCATGCCGGCGATGTCCTGGCCGATCGCGGTGCGGTCCTGGCCGATACGCGCGCCGTTGCGCAGCGCGGCCACCGCCGCCGTGGTGCCCTCGGGCGGAACCAGGTCGATGTACTGTTCGCCGATCGCCGACATGCTCTTGACGGTGGCGGTGACGTTGCCCGGGATCTTGGTGGCACTGTTGAGCCGCATCGCGGCGTCGACGCCGTGGTCGGTCAGCTGGACGTCTTCGACCCGGCCCACGGTCACGCCGCGGTAGGTAACGTTGGCGCTCTTGTAGATTCCGCCGCCGCCGATGAAATCGGCGGTCACCTTGTAGGTGCCGATGCCCAGCCGACTGGGCGCATGCAGGTACAGGATCGAGATCGCACCGACGGCCAGCACGGTGACCACGGCGAAGATCCCGAGTTGGATTCGAACGAGGCGGGTCAGCATCGCAGGTCATTCCTCATATCGGACGGCCGTGCCGGGCGGGATCTTGAACGGGTCGGCCGCCTGCCCGGACAGGTTGGCCATCTCGCCGATCAAGAAGTCGGGCGGGTTGAGCACGTCGTGCATGTGCGGCATGTTCGGGTCGAAACCGCCGGTGGTGAACACGGTTTCGCCGAATCGGCGCAGCGTCATGTCGAACGTGACGTAGACGTTGAGGAAGTCACCGCGCACCGCGTTCCGCAGATACATCGACGGGAACGGGAACGTCGGGATGAACGGGAACGCCGTTACCAGCTCGTTGGCGTTGTCGGCGAACGCCTTGATGACCGGGTACAGGTCCTTGATGTCGGCGGCGAAGTCCTC
>CAYNJD010000310.1:0-4170 GCA_964397355.1 uncultured Mycobacterium sp.
GGGTCGGGCAAGTCCAGCTTCGTCAACTCGATGCTGGTGTCGCTGCTGGCGCGGGCCACCCCGGAGGAGGTCAGGATGATCCTGATCGACCCGAAGATGGTGGAACTCACCCCGTATGAGGGCATTCCGCACCTGATCACCCCGATCATCACCGCACCCAAGAAGGCCGCCGCCGCGCTGGCCTGGCTGGTCGAGGAGATGGAACAGCGCTACCAGGACATGCAGGCCTCCCGGGTGCGCCACATCGACGACTTCAACGAGAAGGTGAGATCCGGGGCGATCACCGCACCGCTGGGCAGCGAACGGGAGTACCGGCCCTATCCCTACATCGTGGCCATCGTCGACGAGCTCGCCGATCTGATGATGACCGCGCCGCGTGATGTCGAGGACGCGATCGTGCGGATCACCCAAAAGGCGCGCGCGGCCGGCATCCATCTGGTGCTGGCCACCCAGCGGCCGTCGGTCGACGTCGTCACCGGCCTGATCAAGACCAACGTGCCGTCCCGGCTGGCGTTCGCCACCTCATCGCTGACCGACTCCCGGGTGATCCTGGATCAGGCGGGAGCGGAGAAGCTGATCGGTATGGGCGACGGGCTGTTCCTGCCGATGGGCGCCAACAAGCCGATCCGGCTGCAGGGGGCGTTCATCTCCGACGAGGAGATCCACGCCGTCGTCACCGCCTGCAAGGAACAGGCCGAGCCGGAGTACACCGAGGGCGTGACCACCGCCAAACCGAGCGGTGAACGCACCGACGTCGATCCCGACATCGGCGACGACATGGAGGTCTTCCTGCAGGCCGTGGAGTTGGTGGTGTCCAGCCAGTTCGGCTCCACCTCGATGCTGCAGCGCAAGCTGCGGGTCGGCTTCGCCAAGGCCGGCCGGCTGATGGACCTGATGGAGACCCGCAGCATCGTCGGCCCGTCCGAGGGATCCAAAGCCCGCCAGGTGCTGGTCAAACCGGACGAGCTGGCGGCGACGCTGATGGCCATCCGCGGCGGCGGCGAACCCGACGACGGCGATGAGGCCGAACAGTGATCTGGGCTCGCCCGCAGGGAAGATGACAACAGCCTGAGTCGCGAGGATAATCACGGCGTGGATTGGGCGAGGTTATTCAGTTTCGATACGCCGCCGGCCGAGATCGTGATACGCGGAACGATCATCTACGTCACCATTTACGCGCTGCTGCGCGTGGTGCTGAAGCGGGAATCGGGCACCAACGGCATCACGGATCTCATCGTGGTGGTGCTCATCGCCGACGCCGCCCAGAACGGCATGGCGGGCGGTTACCGATCGGTCAGCGACGGAATCCTGTTGGTCAGCGTGATCATCGGCTGGTCGTTCTTGTTGAATTGGGCGGCGCATCGCTGGACGTGGGCGGCGCGGATCATCCGGCCGGGTTCGCTGCTGCTCATTCGCGACGGCGAATTGCTGTATCACAACATGCGCAAAGAGATGATCACCGAGAGTCAATTGCGCGAACAGGGACGCAAGCAGGGCATCGCCGATCTCAGCGTGGTGCGCGAGGGCCGGATGGAGTCCGACGGTCAGTTCAGCTTCATCATCGGGGCGGCGCCGGGCTTCCTCGCGTCGACCGCGTAATCAACGGGCCTACAGCACCAGCAGCATCCGGGTATTGCCCAGGGTGTTCGGCTTGACGTAGCTCAGATCCAGGAACTCGGCGACCCCGACGTCGTAGGACCGCTGCATCTCGGCGAACACCTCGGCGGTGACCGGCGTCCCGTCGATCTCGGTGAAGCCGTGCCGGGCGAAGAACGCCGTCTCGAACGTCAGCACGAACAGCCGCCGCAACTCCAGTTCGCGGGCGACCTGCAGCAGCCGGTCGACGATCGCGTGCCCGATACCGCGACCGGTCAGGCTCGGGTCCACCGCGATGGTGCGCACCTCGCCGAGATCCGACCACAGCACGTGCAGCGCGCCGCAACCCACCACCTGCGCATCGGCGTCGGTGGCCACCCAGAACTCCTGCACCGCCTCGTAGAGCGTCACGAGGTTCTTTTCCAGCAGGATCTTTCCGGCGTAGGTGTCCACCAGTTTCTTGATCGCAGGGACGTCGGACGTCCGTGCGCGCCGGATCAGCGGCTGCTGGGCCGGTCGATCAGCCGCGAGGTGCACAGCTGCACAGTATCGGTTTCTCACTTCGGGCCGGGTAACCGATATTCTGTCTGCCGTGTCGGGGCAACCTCAAACCGGTCCGGCGGTGACGCGCGTCCCCGTGATCAATCTGGCCAACGCGCTGACCACCATGCGGTTGCTCCTGGTCCCGGTTTTCCTGCTGGCGCTGTTCGCCGAGGACGGCCACGACCCGAAGACCCGCATCGCGGCCTTCGTCATCTTCGCCGTCGCCATCGTCACCGACCGGCTGGACGGCGCCCTGGCCCGCAACTACGGGATGGTGACCGAGTTCGGCACGCTGGCCGATCCGATCGCCGACAAGGCGCTGATCGGTGCCGCGCTGATCGGGCTGTCGATGCTCGGCGACCTGTGGTGGTGGGTCACGGTGCTGGTGCTGGTCCGGGAGATCGGGATCACCCTGCTGCGGTTCGCGGTGCTGCACCGCGGTGTCATCCCGGCCAGCCGCGGCGGAAAACTCAAGACGCTGGTACAGGCGATCGGCATCGGGCTGCTGATCCTGCCTTTGAACGGCCCCTGGCTGGTGACGGCCTGGGTGGTGATGGCGGTGGCCGTGGTGCTGACGGTGGTCACCGGTGTGGACTACGTGAGGTCGGCGGTCGCGAACCTTCGCGACGGGCCGGTCGCAAGCTGACCCGAATGAAACCGCCGGATCCGGGAACCCGGATGGGCGTTGTGAGCGTTGACCTTGGTGACTGTCGGTTTCTTCGTTGACCCGTGAGGGGGAGTGCACGATGACGACATTGCTGCGGGAATCGGTCGGCGAGGTGCTACGCCAGACCCGAACCGCGCAGGGCCGCACGCTGCGTGAGGTGTCGGACTCGGCGCGGGTCAGCCTGGGCTACCTCTCGGAGGTGGAGCGTGGCCGTAAGGAAGCCTCCAGCGAGTTGCTCAGCGCGATCTGCGCGGCGCTGGAGATCCCGCTGTCGTCGGTGCTCTTCGACGCCGGCACCCGGCTGGCCCGGGCGGAGCGGGCCGAGCAGGCTGCCCGGAACCTCGGGGTCACCCGTATCGACGCCGGCACCAAGGTGGTGATCCCGCCGATCCGGGCCATGGCCTCGGCGTGACACGGCGACACCCAGCCTGGAACACCCACCCGATCACCGGCGAGCCGATAAATTGATCAGCGGAAAGCGGCAGCGGTGACAACATCCGAACAACCAGACGGAGCTGACTGATGGCCAACCCGTTCGTCAAGGCGTGGAAGTACGTGATGGCGCTCTTCAACGCGAAGATCGATGAGCATGCCGACCCCAAGGTGCAGATCCAGCAGGCGATCGAGGAGGCGCAGCGTCAGCACCAGGCCCTGACCCAGCAGGCAGCGCAGGTGATCGGCAACCAGCGCCAGCTGGAGATGCGGCTCAACCGGCAGCTGGCCGACATCGAGAAGCTCCAGGTCAATGTGCGTCAAGCCCTGACGCTGGCCGACCAGGCCACCGCCGCCGGGGATAGCGCCAAAGCCACCGAGTACAACAACGCCGCCGAGGCGTTCGCGGCCCAGCTGGTCACCGCCGAACAGAGTGTGGAGGACCTCAAGGCACTGCACGACCAGGCGCTGTCGGCGGCGGAGCAGGCCAAGAAGGCCGTCGAACAGAACGCCATGGTGTTGCAGCAGAAGGTCGCCGAACGCACCAAGCTGCTCAGCCAGCTCGAACAGGCCAAGATGCAGGAGCAGGTGAGCGCGTCGCTGCGGTCGATGAGCGAGATCGCCGCGCCCGGTACCACTCCCAGCCTCGACGAGGTGCGCGACAAGATCGAACGGCGCTACGCCAACGCGCTCGGCGCCGCCGAACTGGCCAAGGGGTCGGTGCAGGGCCGGATGATCGAGGTGGAGCAGGCCGGGGTGCAGATGGCCGGGCATGCCCGGCTGGAGCAGATCCGCGCGTCGATGCGCGGCGAGTCGCTGCCGGCCGGCGGCGCAGGTGCACCGAGCCAGCCCACCCCCCCCGCCCCGCCCGCGGGCGCCACACCCACCCCCCCCAACACCCGGCGCCCGGACGCACAGGCCCCGCGCGACGG
>CAYNJD010000311.1:0-4162 GCA_964397355.1 uncultured Mycobacterium sp.
CCCGTATTCCCGATTTCGGGCTCGCACCGGGTTTTGTACCAGAGATCACCTGGCCTTCGCCGACGTGCGCGCTGCCCGCGCTGCCGCTTCGGCTCGGGCCGCACTCATGACCGTCGCGCCTCGAACAACGCGGCGACATCGGCGGGGCGCACTTTGAGTGCGGCATTGCGCGGAAGTTGTTCGACGACAGCGATCGCCACCGGCACGTGGTGGCTGGGAAGCGCGTTGCGCACCAAGGTCTTCAGGTCGTCCTCCGACGGCTTCCCGCCACCGTGCCGCAGCTCGACGGCCGCTACCGGGACTTGACCCAGGCGGGTATCAGGGAGCCCGATCACGCAGGCGTCGCGCACCGCCGGATGTGACACCAGTACCGCGCGCACCGTTTCCGGCAGGACCTTGAAACCGCCGCGGTTGATCGCACCGTCCGCCCGCCCGTGCAGCGTGACGAACCCGTCCGCGTCCACCGATGCCAGGTCGGTGGTGCGGATCCATTCCGGTCCGATCACCTGTACCCGGGCTTCGAGAAGACCGCGCCTACCGGTCGGCAGTACCGTGCCGGTGTTCGGATCCACGATGCGAACCTGCACGCCCGGCAGCGGCTTGCCGGAACTTGCGGGTTTGGTGTCGCGGTACCGCTCATACAGGTCCGGGGTCCAGGCGCAGACGGATCCGGCGAATTCCGTTGCGCCGTACGCCCAGAGCAGCGGTATGCCGTAGCGGCTCTCGAATTCCTCGCGCAGCTGCGGCTCCAGCGGTCCGGATCCGCCGGGCAGATATTCCAGCGAGGCCAGATCTGCTTTGGCGACATCGGCATCGAGCAACATGCGCAGCACCGCCGGTTGCACACCGGTCCGTCTGATCCGGTAGGTCTTGACCGCCCGCACCCACTCGTCGACAGTGAACTTCTCCAGCAGCACCATCCGTTTACCGAGGTAGGGGCCGACCAGCAGTTGACACACACCGATGCTGCCGAACGGCCAGTACACCAGTTCGGGGGAATCGTCGGGGGCGGGGCGCTGCCCCACGGTCATGGTCAGCACCGTGTGCTGCAGTGCCGACGTCGATACCGGCACCCGTTTGGGCGCTCCGGTAGTGCCGCTGGTCAAGATGTGCAGTCCGGGTGCGAGCCTGCCGACGGGCGCTGCATCACCGACTTGCCTTCGCGCAGCGATGGTTTCGACACCAATCGGCTCGGGAATCAGCCCGATCCCGGCCGATCCGACATGCGTGACGGCGTCGCGCGCCGCCGCGGTCCAGTCCTGTTGGTCGGCCAGGATCGCCGGTAGCCGAAGCGAGGTGATGTCGCGCGCAATGGATTCGGCCGATTGGTAGGAGTAGATCATCGCGACCGGACGGCCGGCGGCGATGAAGCCCAGGATGACCGCGGCGTGCGGGACCCGGTTGCGCACCACCACGCCCACCGGATCACCGGGTGCGACACCCGCCCGGGCCAGCTGGTCGTCGACCGATGCGATGTAGCCGGTGATGTCGTTGCCGGAGTACCAGGTTCGCTCGAACTCGATACACGGTGCTGCGCCGTAGCTGTTGAGGCCCGCCGATAGCGTGGTGCAGAACCGTTCCATTCCCCACCTCAATACTGCGTGCAGCCCTGGTCCACCGGAATCGCGGCGGCGGTGACCAGATGGGAGTCACCGCTGGCCAGCCAGCACACCGTGCCGGCGATGTCTTCCGGCTCGGCCACCCAAGTGGGCAGGAAAGGAGTGAGCATCTGCGAGAGTTGAGGATTCGTCTCCATCGCCTGGCCCAGTGCGCTGACCATGTCACCGGTACCCATGTCGGTGTTGACCGGGCCGGGATGCACGCTGTTGACCCGGATCCCGTGCTTGCCGAGCTCGGCGGCGAACGCGCGGGCCATTCCGGTGACGGCGTGCTTGCTGGCGGTGTAGTGCACCATGAACGGCTGCATCTTGATGCCGGCCGCGGAGCTGATCAAGATGACCGAGCCGCCGCGACCTCCGTCGATGATGTGTTGCGCACCGGCCATCACGGTGTTCCAGGTGCCGGTCACATTGATGTCCAGCACATCGCGAAAGTTCGCCGGGGTGATGGTATCCCAGGCCTGCGGGGCCGCGACACCGGCATTGGCGACGATGATGTCCAGCCTTCCCAGCGTGGACACGCCGGCGGCGACCGCCTCACGCAACCCGTCGTAGTCGCGGGTGTCGACCACGCCGGACACCATGCGCCGGCCGGTGGCTTCGACCAGTCGCACGGTTTCGGCCAGGTCCTCCGGGCTCGCCGGGTCGTACGGCACGCAGTCCGGCAGCTTTCCGGCTACGTCGATCGCGATGATGTCGGCGCCCTCGGTCGCCATCCGCACCGCGTGCGCGCGGCCCTGTCCGCGCGCCGCACCGGTGATGAACGCGACCTTGTCGGTCAGCCGTCCCGTCATGCCTGATCCCCTCCGTTGTCGATTCACGCTTGGCGTTGCGCCGCTTTGACCAGACCCGAGCCGATGATCAGCCGCTGGATCTCGCTGGTGCCCTCGTACAGGCGCAGCAGCCGGACATCGCGGTAGATGCGTTCGACCGGTACCCCGCGCATGTAGCCGGTCCCGCCGTGGATCTGCACTGCGAGATCGGCGACGTTGCCGGCCATCTCGGTGCAGAACAGCTTGGCCGCCGACGGTGCGATCCGCCGGTCCTGCTCGGTGACCCACAGGCGTGCCGCGTCGCGGACCATGGCCCGGCCGGCCAGCACACCGGTCTGTTGGTCGGCCAGCATCGCTTGCACCAGCTGGAAATTCCCGATCGGGGTACCGCCCTGGGTGGCGCCGGCGGCGTAGGCCACCGATTCGTCGAGGGCGCGCTGGGCCGCGCCGACCGCCAGCGCGGCGATGTGCACCCGGCCGCGCGCCAGCGAGGTCAGCGCGGCCCGATAGCCCAGATCCTCACTGCCGCCGACCAGCGCCGCCTCGGGGACCCGCACGTCGTTGAAGCTGACATCGGCGGTCCAGGCGCCCTCCTGGCCCATCTTGGCGTCCTTGGCGCCCACCGCGACCCCGTCGGCGTCGGCGGGCACCAGGAAGACCGCGATACCGGCGCCCTGGTCGTCGGCCGGGCGGGTGCGTGCGAAGACGATGAACAGCTCGGCCGTCGGCGCGTTGGTGATGAACCGCTTCTGCCCGGTGATCGACCAGTCCGCACCGTCGCGGACCGCCTTGGTCAGCAGGCCGGCCGGGTTGGAGCCCGCGCCGGGTTCGGTGAGCGCGAAGGATGCCACGACGTCACCGGTGGCGATGGGGCCCAGCCACCGCGACTTCTGTTCCTCGGTGCCGAACCGGACCAGTACTTGGCCGGCGATCCCTTTGTTGGTGCCGAACATCGAGCGCACCGCCAGCGAGGTGTAGCCCAACTCCATAGCCAGTTCGACGTCCTGGGCGAGGTTCAGGCCCAGCCCGCCCCATTGCTGCGGGATGGCGTAGCCGAACAGTCCCATCGCTTTGGCCTGCTCGCGCAGGTCATCGGGGACCCGGTCCTCGGCGAGAATCTCCGATTCGCGCGGCACGACGCAGCTGCGAACGAAATGGCGGGTCTGGGCCAGGATCTCGGCGAAATCCTCGTCGCTGACTTCACTCATCGCCGCCGCTTCCCCTCGTGCCCGACACTTGAACGACCGATTGCCGACGACGATCATATATGAAATATGATAGCCGGAACATCACGGAGGAAGTGGGTGATCGAGTGTCCTTGCTGACCGGTCAGACGGCGGTTGTCACCGGCGGTGCCCAGGGTCTGGGGTACGCCATCGCGCAGCGATTCATCGCCGAAGGTGCCAAGGTGGTGCTCGGGGATGTCAACCTGGCCGCCACCGAGGAAGCCGTCGCGCGGTTGGGCGGCCCCGACGTGGCGCGCGCGGTGTCCTGCGATGTCACCCGGGTCGCCGACGTCGAGGCGCTGGTGACGGCCGCGGTGGAGACGTTCGGCGGGTTGGACATCATGGTCAACAACGCCGGCATCACCCGCGACGCCACCATGCGCAAGATGACCGAGGAACAGTTCGATCAGGTCATCTCCGTACATCTCAAGGGCACCTGGAACGGACTGCGCGCGGCAGCCGCGATCATGCGGGAACAACAGCGCGGCGCCATCGTCAACATGTCCTCGATCTCCGGCAAGGTCGGCATGATCGGCCAGACGAA
>CAYNJD010000312.1:0-4109 GCA_964397355.1 uncultured Mycobacterium sp.
AGCACGAACACCAGAAAGCTCACGTTGGCCGCTCGCAGGATGCCGGCCGGCGTGCTGCGGCGCTGCGCCAGGCCGCGCACCGCCAACACGGCGGCGCCGCCGAACGCCGCCCAGGCCGGCGCCACACCGAACGCCTCGGCGATCACGAAACCGGCCAGCGTCAGGGCCAGCACCGCCAGCACGAACACCGGGACCGGTGGTGGCGGTCCGGCATGGTGGTGCACCGGCGTGGCACGCAGGTCGGCGCGGAAGAACCATCGGAAGACCAGATAGACCACGGCAGTGGCGGCCAGCCACGGGGCCGCCATCAATGCGGTGAACTTCACGAAGGACAGCCCGGCCTCGTGGAACGCCAGCAGGTTGGTCAGGTTGGACACCGGAAGCAGTAACGACGCGGTATTGGCCAGGTGGGCGGTCGCGTAGGCGTGCGGGCGGAGCGGCGCCCGGCGCCGGCGGGCCATCATCAGCACCACCGGGGTCAGCAGCACCACCGTCGCATCCAGACTCAACACCGCGGTCAGGCAGGCGGCGATGACGAAGACCCGGCGCAGCAGATGCTGCGGCGGCCCGACGTCGGCCCGTGCCATCGCCGCGCCGGCCGCCTCGAACAGCCCCTCGTCGTCGCAGAGCTGCGCCAATACCAGCACCGCCCCCAAGAAAGCGGCGACACGCAGTAGCGTGGCGGCTTCGGCGGTCGCGTCGTGCACCGAGATCGCGCCGGTCGCGACCAGGACGGCGGCGGCCGGCACCGCCGCGAACGCCTCCGGCCAGCCCCGCGGCCGCGCCACCGCGAACGCCAGCACCACGGCCAGCAGCAGCAGCGCCAGAACCGGTTTCAGGTCCACGGATCTTCGCGCCGCCACACCGTGGGCAGCTGCAGCGCGACGCCGTCGGCCTCGGCCAACTCGGCCAGCACCCGCACCGAGACGTCCAGGTCGTCCCCGGCATACGGCAAGGCGCGCAACGGCTTTGACAGCGGCCGGAAGAAGTCGTCCCAGTGGGTCAGCACCACCGTCTTCGCGCCGACCGCGCGCACCGTCTCCGACCAGTAGTCGACCAGGTATGCGCGGGGCTGCAGGCCGAGCTGGCCGACGCCGAGGTATGCGACCTCGGCGCGGTGGCCGGCAAGTGCGCCGGGAACGAAACCGGCACTGCCGACGATCAACAGCCGCCGGCCCGACGGGCGATGGGCCACCACCGCCGACCACGCCTCGCCACACCGGTAGGCGCTCACCCGCACCGGGGGAGTGACCGGGGCGGTGATGGGACCGGGAAAACGGTCCGGCGGGCAATGTCGCGACTCGATCAGCGTGACGTCGTAGGCGCCCAACGTGATCGGGCGACCCGGAACCGCGACGACGAGGCGGTCCTCGGCCAAGCCGTGGCCGCGGCCCACGTTGGCGGCCGACTCACCGCCGACGAGCACCGCGCCGGTGCGTTCGGCCACCAACGCCGAATCCAGCACATGATCGACGTGGGTGTGCACCGCGATGACCGCCGCCAGCCGCTGCACCCCGGCGCGGGCCAGGCAGCCGTCGACGCGGGTCGGCGCGGGAGCCAGCTTGCCGAACCGCACCCGCAGCAGGCCGGGCCGGGAGAAATAGCCGTCGGTCAGCAGCGCCGACGATCCGTCGTCGATCAGCTGGGTCGATACGCCCAGCCAGGTCACCGACAGCGGTGCGTCAGCCGACGCGGCAGGCACGGTGAACCGGTGCGCATACCCGCCGAGGTCGGGGCGGCCGAGCCTGACGCGCATCGGCGAGCCGGATCAGACCTTGGGGCCGTCGTCGTCGCCGATCAGCAGCCGGACCGCCAGGTCCAGCCGCGTGGTGAAGTCGGTGGCCGACGCCCGGCGGGTCAGCCAGGCGAGCAGGTTGGACAACCACACGTCCGAGATCACCCGGGAGATGTGGTACTGCTCCTCGGTGGGTTCGCCGTCGCTCATCGCCCCGGCGAACATCGAGTCGATCAGCTTCTGGACGTGGTCGACCTCACCGGCCGCCGACGCGTCGGCGAAAACGTACGCCCTGGTCATGGCTTCGGTGAGCAGCGGGTTGCGCTGCATGGCGCGGTTGAGCTTGTTGACCACCAGGTTGAGCCGCTGATGCCGGGTGGTTTCGGCGTAGGCGGCCGGATCGGTCTTGGTCTCGACACGAGCGATCTCCCGGCCCATCGCCGAGACCAGCAGGTGGACCTTCGACGGGAAGTAGCGGTAGAGGGTGCCCACGGCCACGTCGGCCCGGTCGGCCACCGCGCGCATCTGCACCGCGTCGTAGCCGCCCTTGGAGGCGATCGCCAGCGTTGCGTCCAGGATGCGTTTACGGCGTTCCCGCTGCGCCTCGGAGCCGAGGTCGGACTCGGTCAGCACAGCCACGCTGGTGACCTCGCGGGGCTGGGTGCTCGACCCGCGGCCCGGATTGCTGTCGGCTGGTGACGACATGTGGTGGGTAGCTCCTCTTGGTTGGCCTACTCGTCAGTAACGATACGCATCACGCAGCTGAATCTCTCACTCCCGACAGCGCCGGGATGTGACATGTCCTGCCGCAATGGTTCGACTTGACGTTCGGACGCTGGCACTATTAGAACACGTTCTAGTGAGCGGGGTGGCCTTCCTCTCTCGCCGAAGTCAAACACCGTTATAACCCCGAGGAGCCCAGCGTGTCCGTGACCACCACCGACGACCAGCTCGCCGCCCGCGAGCTGGTCCGTGACTGGGCCGCCGCAGCCGGCACCACCGAGGCGGTTCGCGCCGTGGAATTGGGCGAAACCGATGCCTGGAAGCCGGTGTTCGCCCGGCTGGCGCAGCTGGGCCTGTTCGGGGTCGCCGTGGCCGAGGAGTGCGGCGGAGCCGGCGGGCGCCTCGAAGACCTGTGCGCGATGGTCGACGAGGCCGCCAAGGCATTGGTTCCGGGTCCGGTCGCGAGCACCGCGCTGGCCACCCTGGTGGTCACCGATCCGCAGCTGGCCGGGGCGCTGGCGGCCGGCGAACGCGTCGCCGGGGTGGCGATCGACGCCGACCTGCAGTTCGACGCCGCGGCCGGCCACGCGTCGGGCACCGCAGAACGCGTGCTGGGTGCCACCGCCGACGGGCTGCTGCTGCTGCCGGCCGGGCAGGGTTGGGTGCTGGTGGACGCCCGTTCCGACGGTGTGGTGGTCGAGCCGCTGACCGCCACCGACTTCTCCCGGCCGCTGGCGAAGGTGACGTTGTCGGGTGCGCCGGCGGTAGTGCTGGAGGCCGGTGGCCGGGTGGAGGAGCTGGCGGTCACGATGCTGTCGGCGGAGGCGGCCGGTGTCGCTCGCTGGGCCTTGGACACCGCCGTGGAGTACGCCAAGGTGCGCGAGCAGTTCGGCAAGCCCATCGGCAGCTTCCAGGCCGTCAAGCACCTGTGCGCCGAGATGCTGTGCCGCGCCGATCAGGCCGCGGTGGCCGCTGCCGACGCCGCCGCTGCCGCGTCCGACTCCGATGACCAGCAGTTCGCGATCGCGGCGGCGGTCGCCGCCGCCATCTGCATCGACGCGGCCAAGGCCAACGCCAAGGACTGCATCCAGGTGCTCGGCGGCATCGGCATCACCTGGGAACACGACGCTCACCTGTACCTGCGCCGGGCCTACGGCATCGGTCAGGCGCTGGGCGGATCCGAGCGCTGGCTGCGGCGGGTGACCGCGCTGACCCGCGCCGGGGTGCGGCGCCGGCTGGAGGTCGACCTCGGTCAAAACGACGCGGTCACCGACATCCGGCCGGAGATCGCCGCGGAAGTGGCCCGCATCGCCGCGCTGCCGACCGAGCAGCGCCAGCGGGCGCTGGCCGAATCGGGTCTGCTGGCGCCACACTGGCCGGCACCGTACGGGCGGGCGGCCGGTCCCGCCGAACAGCTGGTGATCGACCAGGAGCTCGCCGCGGCCGAGGTGCAGCGCCCTGACCTGGTGGTGGGCTGGTGGGCGGCTCCGACCATACTCGAGCACGGCACACCCGAACAGATCGAGCGGTTCATCCCGGCCACCCTGACCGGCGAGGTGTTCTGGTGCCAGCTGTTCTCCGAGCCGGGCGCCGGCTCGGACCTGGCGGCGCTGCGCACCAAGGCGGTGAAGGTCGACGGCGGCTGGCGGCT
>CAYNJD010000313.1:0-4097 GCA_964397355.1 uncultured Mycobacterium sp.
GCGGCGATCGCGAGGGAATCGAGCACCAGCGCCAGAAACGTCCACAGCTGCAGCACGATCTGGTGGGCGCCCAGCGCTGCGGCCCCGAAGCGTGCCGCCACCGCGGCCGCCGAGACGAAGCAGGCCTGGAAGGCCAGTGAGCGCACGATCAGATCGCGCCCCATCCCCAGTTGTGCCCGCAGCATCACACGGTCGAAGCGCAGTGAAACCCGCTCGGAGCGCAGCGCATGCACAAACAGCAGGGCGGCCAGCCACTGCCCGGCACAGTTGGCCACCGCCGAACCGGCCAGGCCCCAGCGCGGCATGCCGAGCATCCCGAACACCAGCAGCGGGCACAGCAGCGCCGAAACCGCAAAGCCCGCAACCACATAGCGCGGCGGCCGCACGGTGTCCTGTACGCCGCGAAGCCACCCGTTGCCGGCCAGCGACACCATGATCGCCGGGGCACCGAGGATCGCGATGCGCAGCCACGGCAACGCGGCTGCCGCGATGCTGTCGCGGCCGGCCACAGCCGAGACCAGCGGCTCCGCCAGCAGTTGCACCGCGATCACGATCAGCGTGCCCAGGCCCAGCGCAAGCCAGGTCGCCTGTACGCCCTCGGCGACCGCGGCGGCACGGTCGCCGGCACCGAAATGCCGCGCCGAACGCGCCGTGGTTCCGTAGGACAGGAAGGTGGCCTGCGAACCGACGAGTCCCAGGATGAGCCCGCCGATGGCCAATCCGGCCAGGCCCAGCGCGCCGAGCCGGCCGATGACCGCGGTGTCGAACAACAGGTACAGCGGTTCGGCGGCCAGCACCACCAGCGCCGGCAACGCCAGCGCCGCGATCTGGCGGCCGCCGGCCGCGGTGCTGTCACTCATGGCCACATCTTGGGCGAGGGACTCACGCAGCTCAATCCAGCGCGGCGACCAGGGCGGCGGCCACGTCCTGCGCGTCACCGGTGACGGTGTAGCCGGCCGCCAGCCGGTGTCCCCCGCCGCCGAAAGACACCGCGACCGCGCTCAGATCCACCGCCGACTTGGCGCGCATCGAAACCGCCCAGCATCCGGGCTCGATCTCCTTGAACACCGCCGCTACCTCGGCCTGCTCGGTGGTGCGCACGATGTCGACGATGCTCTCCACCTCCTCGGGCCGCGCCGCGGTCCACTCGGCGTGGTCGACCAGGGCATAGACCAGCCCGCGCCCGCCCGCCGCCTCGGGCAGCAGCCGCGCCTTGGCCAGCACCCGCGACAACATGGTCAGCCAGCCGAACGGATGGGTGTCCATCACGGTTCGGGTGATCGCCGCGTTGTCCACCCCGACGTCGACCAGCCGCGCCGCCAGCCGGTAGGCGCGCGCGGTGGCCCACCGGAACGACCCGGTGTCGGTGGCCAGCCCGGCATACAGGCAATGCGCCACTTCGGCGTCGATCGGTTCGCCCCACGCGTCGATCAGCTCAGCCACCATCATCGTGGTCGAATCCGCGAGTGGGTCAACGAAATTCGCAGTCCCGAACAGTTGATTCGACGCATGGTGGTCAATCACCAGCAGCGCGGATCCGGCTTCGGCCAGCTCCCGCAGCGCACCGAGCCGATCGACGCTGGAGATATCGACCGTCACCACCAGATCCACGTCGCGGCGTAGTTCGGCGGGGTCGACCAGCAACTCGCCACCCGGTAGCGACTGCAGCGACTGGGGCAGTGTCGCCGGGCGGGCGAAGCTGACCTGGACCACCTTGCCGCACCGCCGCAGCACCATCGCCAGCGCCAGCCCGGCGCCGATGGTGTCGGCGTCGGGATGCACATGGCAGATCACCGCCAGCGAGGCTGCGCCCGCCAGCAGCTCGACGGCTCCGGCGGCGTCGACGCGCCGGCCGGCCGGCGGGTCAGTCGCCCGGTCGCTCACCGTCACCGCTGTCTTCGGCACCCGACTGTCCGGGGGCCTCCCGGTACGGGTTCGCCTCCCCCACCGGCTGCTTGCCCTCACGCATCCGGGCCAGGTCGGCATCGGCGGCCGCCGCGGCGGCCAACAGCTCCGACATCCGGTGAGCGGTGTCGGGCACGGTATCGCGGACGAACGTCAGGGTCGGGGTGAACCGCACCCCGGTCCCGGCGCCGACCTTGGAGCGCAGCACCCCTTTGGCCCCCTCCAATGCGGCGGCGGCGCCGCCGTAGTCGGGATCCTCGTCCAGCGAGCGTCCCAGCACCGTGTAGTAGAGCGTGGCGTCGTGCAGGTCGGCGGTCACCTTGGCGTCGGTGATCGTCACGCCGGCCAGCCGCGGATCCTTGATCTCGTACTCGATCGCCGAGGCGACGATCGTCGAGATCCGCTTGGCCAACCGACGCGCCCGGGCCGGGTCAGCCATGATGACCTCGCCTACGCACGTGCTTTTTCTACGAGCTCGTAGGTCTCGATGACGTCGCCCTCCTTGATGTCGCTGTAGGTCAGCGTCAGACCACATTCGTAGCCGTCGCGGACCTCGGTGACATCGTCCTTCTCGCGGCGCAGCGACGAGACCGTGAGGTTCTCGGCGACCACCACGGAATCCCGCAGCAGCCGCGCCTTGGCGTTGCGGCGCATGACACCGGAGGTGACCAGGCAGCCCGCGATGTTGCCGACCTTCGAGGACCGGAACAGCGCGCGGATCTCGGCGCGACCGAGCTCCTTCTCCTCGAAGATGGGCTTGAGCATGCCCTTGAGCGCGCTCTCGATCTCCTCGATGGCCTGGTAGATCACCGAGTAGTAGCGGATCTCCACACCGTCGCGGTTGGCCAGCTCGGTGGCCTTGCCCTCGGCGCGCACGTTGAAGCCGATGATGATCGCGTCCGACGCCGACGCGAGGTTGACGTTGGTCTCGGTGATGCCACCGACACCGCGGTCGATCACCCGCAGCGACACCTCGTCGTCGACCTGGATTCCCATCAGCGCCTCTTCCAGCGCCTCGACGGTACCGGCGTTGTCGCCCTTGAGGATCAGGTTCAGCTGGCTGGTTTCCTTCAGCGCCGAGTCCAGATCCTCCAGCGAGATCCGCTTACGCGACCGCGCCGCCAGCGCGTTGCGCTTGCGGGCGTTGCGCCGGTCGGCGATCTGGCGGGCGATCCGGTCCTCGTCGACGACCAGCAGGTTGTCGCCGGCGCCGGGCACCGAGGTGAAGCCGATGACCTGAACGGGCCGCGACGGCAGCGCCTCGTCGACGTCGTCGCCGTGCTCGTCGACCATGCGCCGCACCCGGCCATAGGCGTCGCCGGCGACGATCGAGTCGCCGACCCGCAGCGTGCCGCGCTGGATCAGCACCGTGGCCACCGGGCCGCGACCCCGGTCCAGGTGCGCCTCGATCGCCACACCCTGAGCCTCCATGTCGGGGTTGGCCCGCAGGTCCAGGGCGGCGTCGGCGGTCAGCAGCACCGCCTCCTCCAGGGCCTCGATGTTGGTGCCCTGCTTGGCCGAGATGTCGACGAACAGCGTGTCGCCGCCGAATTCCTCTGGCACCAGACCGTATTCGGTCAGCTGGCCGCGGATCTTGGCCGGGTCGGCGCCTTCCTTGTCGATCTTGTTGACCGCCACCACGATCGGCACCTCGGCGGCCTGGGCGTGGTTGATCGCCTCCACCGTCTGCGGCATCACGCCGTCGTCGGCGGCGACCACCAGGATCGCGATGTCGGTGGCCTTGGCGCCGCGGGCACGCATGGCGGTGAACGCCTCGTGGCCCGGGGTGTCGATGAAGGTGATCAGCCGCTCGGAGCCGTCGAAGTCGACGGCCACCTGGTAGGCGCCGATGTGCTGGGTGATACCGCCGGCTTCGGCCTCGCGCACGTTGGCCTTGCGGATGGTGTCCAGCAGGCGGGTCTTGCCGTGGTCGACGTGACCCATGACGGTCACCACCGGCGGGCGGCCCTGCAGGTCACCCTCGTCTCCGGCGTCTTCGCCGTAGGTGAGGTCGAACGACTCGAGCAGCTCGCGGTCCTCATCCTCGGGCGAGACGACCTGCACGACGAAGTTCATCTCGCTGCCGAGCAGCTCCAGCGTCTCGTCACCGACGGACTGGGTGGCGGTGACCATCTCACCGAGGTTGAACAGCGCCTGCACCAGCGCGGCCGGGTTGGCGTCGATCTTCTCGG
>CAYNJD010000314.1:0-4070 GCA_964397355.1 uncultured Mycobacterium sp.
CAGTCTCTAGTGCGCCATGTTCGTAAACCGCGACAAGTGCAGCTGATGCGCCACCGTGACGGTCTTCGTCGGCCCGTTGCGGTGCTTGGCCAAAATCAAGTCCGCCTCTCCCCCGCGCGGGTCGTCACGCTCGAACGCATCCGGCCGGTGCAACAGGATCACCATATCGCTATCCTGTTCGATACTGCCCGATTCCCTTAGATCAGCTAACATTGGCTTCTTGTCGGTGCGCTGCTCCGGACCTCGGTTCAGCTGGCTGAGCGCAACCACCGGCAGCTCCAGCTCTTTCGCCAAAAGCTTCATCTGCCTTGAGAATTCCGACACCTCCTGCTGACGTGACTCGACTTTCTTGCCGGATGTCATCAGCTGCAGATAGTCGACCACCACAAGGCGCAGGTCAGATTTTTGCTTCAGGCGGCGGGCCTTAGCTCGGATTTCCATCATCGTCAGGTTCGGCGAGTCGTCGATATACAGTGGCGCCTCGCTGATCTCGCTCATCCGCCGCGCCAACCGGGTCCAGTCGTCGTCGGTCATCCGGCCCGAGCGCATATCGCCTAGCTTGATCTTCGCCTCAGCCGAGAGCAGCCGCATGACGATTTCGGTCTTGCTCATCTCCAGCGAGAAGATGACGCTGGGCAGTTGGTGTTTGATCGAGCACGACCGTAAAAAATCCAGTGCCAGAGTCGACTTGCCCATACCCGGCCTGGCCGCGATCACGACCATCTGCCCCGGGTGCAGCCCGTTGGTCACGTCGTCCAGGTCGGTGAAGCCCGTCGGCACACCGCGCGCGATCCCGCCGTGCGAGGCGATCGCGTCGATCTCGTCCATGGTGGGCTGCAGCAGGTCTTCGAGCGGCACGAAGTCCTCGGACAGCCGCCGGTCGGCGACGTCATAGATCTCGGCCTGGGCCCGGTCGACGATCTCGGCGACATCGGCGCCCTCGGCACCGGCGTAACCGTACTGCACCACCCGGGTGCCGGCCTCCACCAGCCGGCGCAGCAAGGCCTTCTCGGAGACGATCCCGGCGTAGTAGCCGGCGTTGGCCGCCGTGGGCACGGTCGAGATCAGCGTGTGCAGATACGGGGCACCGCCCACCCGGCGCAGCAGGCCGCGGCGGTCGAGTTCGGCGGCCACCGTCACCGGGTCGGCCGGCTCACCGCGGCCGTAGAGGTCCAGGATCGCGTCGTAGATGTTCTGGTGCACCGGACGGTAGAAGTCGCCGGGGCGCAGCCGCTCGAGCACATCGGCGATGGCGTCCTTGCTCAGCAGCATGCCCCCGAGCACCGACTGCTCCGCGGCGACATCCTGGGGCGGCTGGCGACCGACCTCTTCGCGGGGCGGCTCCTCGAGCTCAGAGTGCCCGCGATCGTCGACCACCGCCATACGCCCCACCTCCTCCGCTGCACGATCGAACGTCTATTCGACGTTGATGCCCCGACCGTAGCCGCGGGCACCGACACCCCCTGTCGCGTCGTGCCGGGTTGACGGTAGGCGTTGCTGGCGAGGGCACCAAACGGGCTTGTTCACTAAGGTGTGGATCAATTGTGCACACCGGTGCTCCACTTGTTTGGGACCGTGGGGAAGACCTGTGGATCATTCCCCGTCGGTTCGATATCACCGCAGGTGAGCGCACCACACCGTGGGGTGTGGACTGTGGAGGACAATCTCTTCGGCGTGTCGGCTCAGGTTGCCGTTTTGGGCGTGTTGCATTGCGGAGAGGTGGCCGTGCGTCCACATCGCGGTGACGGGCGTCACAGCAACGTTCGGGCGGAAAGTTAGCCAGAGTTAACCGAAGTGAACCGTGATACGGACACAGCAAAGCCCCGGCGGTACCGATCAGGGCGCCACCGGGGCTGCTGGGATATGCGCTTAGTTCGCTGCGGCGACGTCCAGGGTGACGTCGACGTCGATCTCCGGGTGCAGGTGCACCGACACCGCGTGGTTGCCGACGGCCTTGATGTGGGCCTTGGGCAACCGGACGATCCGCCGGTCGAGGTTGGGCCCGCCGGCCTTCTTGATCGCGGCAACCACGTCGGCGGCGGTGACCGATCCGAACAGTTTGCCGGAGTCCGCGGCGGTCTTCACCGGCAGCGTGACCGGACCGAGCGCCTCGAGGGCTTCCTTGATCTCCTTGGCGTGGTCGAGGTCGCGCACCTGCTTGGTCTCGCGGGCCCGGCGGATGTCGTCGGCCTGCTTCTGCGCGCCGCGCGTGGCGACGATCGCCAGCCCCCGCGGCAGCAGGAAGTTGCGGCCGTACCCGTCCTTGACCTCAACGGTGTCTCCGGCCGCCCCGAGGTGATCCACCTCAGCGGTCAAAATCAGCTTCATCGTTTCGTACTTTCTCCGGAACTGGTCGGCTAGCGCGCCGACGAGGTGAAGGGCAGCAACGCGACCTCGCGGGCGTTCTTCACCGCGAGCGCGATGTCGCGCTGGTGCTGAACGCAGTTGCCGGTCACGCGGCGGGCGCGGATCTTGCCCCGCTCACTGATGTAGGTGCGCAGCAGCGAGGTGTCCTTGTAGTCGATCACCTGCTTCTTGTTGGAGCAGAACGCGCACTTGCGGGTCTTGATCGGCTTCTCGGGAGCCGGGCGCCGCTTGTTGGATTTCGCCATCTATCTATCTCTTTCGTGCTGTGGTTCGTTGGTCTAAAAGGGCGGTTCGTCGTCGGCCCCGCCGAAGGAGCCGGACGCCGGAGCACTGCCCCACGGGTCCTCCGCGGGCGCGGCACTGGACGAGGCCGCGGGGCTCGGCGCGCCGCCGCCCCCACCGAAGCCGCCTCCGCCGCCGCCGCGGCTGACCTTGTTGATCTTGGCGGTGGCGTACCGCAACGAGGGGCCGACCTCGTCGACCTCCACCTCGTAGACGGTGCGCTTCTCGCCCTCGCGGGTCTCGAAGGACCGCTGCCGCAGCCGCCCGGTGACGATCACCCGCGAGCCGCGGGTGAGGCTCTCGGCCACGTTCTCAGCGGCCTCACGCCAGATGTTGCACCGCAGGAACAGCGCGTCGCCGTCCTTCCACTCACCGCTCTGCCGGTCATAGATCCGCGGGGTGGACGCCACCGTGAAGTTGGCGACCGCCGCCCCCGAGGGGGTGAACCGCAGATCCGGGTCCGCGGTCAGGTTTCCGACGATGGTGATCGTGGTGTCACCTATAGCCACGGGGCCCTCCTAGGATCGGTGGCGGCGCTGGATGCTGCATGTGCAGCTTGAGCCTACGCAACGGCTGCGACAGCCTGCTACGCCTTGTCGGTGCGCATCACCTTGGTGCGCAGCACCGCCTCGTTCAGGCTGAGCTGACGGTCGAGTTCGGACACGGTCGCCGGGGCGGCCTTGACGTCGATGACCGCGTAGATGCCCTCGGCATGCTTGGCGATCTCGTAGGCCAGCCGGCGCTTGCCCCAGATGTCGACCTTGTCCACGGTGCCGCCGTCTTTGCGGATGACGTTCAAGAACGTCTCCAGCGACGGGGCGACGGTGCGCTCGTCGAGGGTGGGGTCAAGGATGACCATGATTTCGTATGGACGCATGGGAACCTCATCACCTCCTATGGTCGTAGTGCGGCCGTGGATCTGACCACGGCAGGAGGGTCGCCTGCGTCGGCAACCCGGTCAGGCTACCGGAGGCCGGGCTGCGGCGTGAAATCGACCTGAGCCGGAGTCGGCCGCAACCGGGCCGGCAGCCACTTCGGCGGGTTCATGCGGGCATCCGGTGCCAGGTCGAACACCCCGCCGGCGGGGTCGTCGATGCCGTGCTCGCGCACCAGGTCTTCCTCCGGGCGGTAGATCTGCCGGATCACCAGTGCGCACAATCCCAGCACCGCCAGATCGCGCACCAGCACCGTGGTGGTGAACCACTGCTCGGGCAGGCTGCGGTCGGCGACGCTGTAGAGGAAGTACATCCGCGGCACCCACACCAGCGCGTCGACGGTCATCCAGACCAGCAGCAGCCGGCGGTGCGGCACCGCCAGCACCGCCAGCGGCACCAGCCACAGCGAGAACTGCGGACTCCACACCTTGTTGGTCAGCAGGAATGCCGCCACCAGCAGGAAGGCCAGCTGCGCCAGCCGCGGCC
>CAYNJD010000315.1:0-4068 GCA_964397355.1 uncultured Mycobacterium sp.
CACTCAAGCAGTCCTCGCTGTCGGACGCCAAGGTCTACGTCGGCGGGATGGCCGCCCTCTACAAGGACATGCACGACGGCGCCGAATTCGATCTGATGATCGCGGTGGTGGCGTCGCTGACATTGATCTTCCTGATCATGATGATGATCACCCGGAGTCTGGTGGCCGCGGTGGTGATCCTGGGCACCGCGTCCAGTTCGATCGCCGCATCCTTCGGTATCTCGGTGCTGATCTGGCAGCACATCTTCGGTCAGCACATCTATTGGGTGACACTGGTTTTGGCGGTGATCGTGCTGCTGGCGGTCGGCTCGGACTATAACCTGCTGCTGGTGTCCCGGTTCGAGGAGGAGATCCACGCGGGCTTGAAGACCGGCTACATCCGGGCGATGGCCGGCAGCGGCGGTGTGGTCACCTCGGCCGGCATGGTGTTCGCCGCGACCATGGGCATCATGTTCTTCAGTGATCTCAAGGCGATCGGCATGTACGGCACCACCGTGGCGATCGGACTGCTGGTGGACACCTTCGTGGTCCGTGCGTTCTTCATGCCCTCGATCGCGACGCTGCTGGGCAAGTGGTTCTGGTGGCCGCAGGTGGTCCGGCCGTGGGGACCCAACAAGAACATCCGCGGCATCGCGGCGCACACTCCGCATGAGCCCGCGGCCGACACTGACCGGTTCGCAACGCAGTAGGCCGGACCCCCGGCGTTGATCCTGCGCCCAGGGCGGCGACACGCCGAGAGATGTCGCCGTGGGCGCAGAGTGAACGGGTTCAGCGCACGCCCGCGTCGGGATCCACGTCGACGCACACCGCGACCGCGCCCGCCCCGACGTGCAGTGCCAGCGTCGGGCACAGGTCGGTGATGACCGCCGGGTCGCAGTCCGGCAATCGCTCGGCCAGCGCGCCGGCCACCTCGTGGGCCCCCTGCGGATTGGCGACGTGATGCACCGCCAGCGCGGCGGGCCGATCGCCCACCACGGCGGCGACCCGGTCGATCATCGACGCCACGGCCTTGCCGACGGTGCGGATACGCTGTGCCAGCACCAGTTTGCCGTCATCCACGGCAAGCAGCGGCTTGAGGGACAGTGCGGTGCCCAGCCAGGCCGCCGCACTGCCGATCCGGCCGCTGCGCCGCAGGTTGTCCAGCCGGTGCACCACCAGGTAGGCGTGTCCGCGCCGCACCGCCGCTTCCGCCGCAGCTGCCACCCCGTCCAGGTCGGCACCAGAGGCGGCGGCGCGGGCGGCGGCCAGCGCGACGAAGCCGGTGCCCATCGCCGTCGAGCGCGAGTCGATCACCCGCACGCCGGAACCGATCTCGGTGGCGACGTGCTCGGCGGTGCCGAACGTACTCGACAGCGCGGCCGAGAGATGGACGGCCACCACGCCGGCACCTCCGCTGTCCGCCAACCCCTTCCGATAGATGGCGGCCAGGTCTTCCGGACCGGCCCCGGCGGTGCTGACGTGCTCACGGGCGTAGATGTCGGCCGGCACATCGTCGATGCCATCGCGCAGGTCCGCTCCGTCGAGCAGGATGTGCAGCGGCACCACGCGGATGCCCGATCGGTGGCGCAGGTCGACGGGCAGGCACGCCGAGGAGTCCGTGACGATGGTGACGGTCATGGGCGGGTCATACCGAAGGTCCCGACACGCCGGCCTCCGCCAGTGCTTTGAGCATCAATTCGGCGACCGCCCGGTGCGCTTCGAAGTTCCAGTGGATGCCGTCGGGATTTCCGCGTCCGCTCATGATCTCCTCGGCCACCGCCAGCTTCAGGTCCACCAGCGCGATATCGTGCCGCTGCGCCCACTGCGTGATCGCCCGCACCGTCGGTTCCCGCCCGTGGTGGGCACGGCCATAGGTGTCGGCGATGTGGACCGACGGCAGGCAGGCCACGATCGGGATATCCGGACGGTTGAAGTCGATTGCCCCCCTGGTCATTTCGAGATAGTCGGCGGTAAGGTGAGGCGGCAGTGCGGCGCGGGCCACCGGCGAAAGCCTGGGCTGCAGCCAGCCGTAACCATCGCGGACCCAGCGCCGTAGCCGCGGTGGCCGCACGTAGCGAATCAACTCGCGCAGCGCGGTCGGCCACACCGAGGGCAGCGAGTCCATGCCGCTGGTGGCGAAGATGACGGCCCCGGCGCGGGGTAACGCGGCCCAGGCGCGCGGGTCCTGGGTGGCCGCCCACCACACGTCGCGTGTGGTCCAGCCGATGCGGCCGATCAATTCGACGTCCCAGCCGAGCTGGGCGCCAACGATATTCGGCCAGATCCGCGGATCGTCGGCCGGCAGACCGCCGGTGGGCCCGTAGTAGGACAGCGAGTCGGCGAAGATCAGCAGCGTCGGTCGCGGTTTCGAGGGCATCTGCGGTTCAGAGGACATCGCCGGCCACCTGTGCTGAAGCGTTCCAGACGTCGAGGCGCCACCGGACGTCGGCGGGATCGGTCACGTCATCATCGGAGTACCCGCTGAGCTGAGTCCAGCTGGCGTTGCCCATCCCGCCCAGCGCCGGCCAGTTCTCGACCGGAAGGCGCAGCAGTGCGGCGGTCAGCGCGGCGATCAGCCCGCCGTGGGCGACCAGCACCACCGGCTGCTCCGCGGAATCGGCACTGCCCCAGGCCGGCTCGCCGGCCACCAGCTCGGCGACCAGCGGTTCGCTGCGGCGGGCCACATCGATCCTGCTCTCGCCGCCGTGCGGAGCCCACCGCGCGTCGTCGCGCCACGCCAGCCGGGCGCCGGGTGCGAGCGCGTCGACCTCCTCGTGGGTCAGCCCCTGCCAGTCGCCCAGATGGGTTTCGCGCAGCCGGGTGTCCACCCGGACCTGCAGGCCGTTGTGCTCGGCGAGCACCGTGGCGGTGTCGTAGGCGCGCCACAGATCCGACGACACGATCAGCAGCGGGTGGCGCTTGCGCAGAACCTCGGCCGCCGCCTGCGCCTGCGCGCGGCCCAGATCGCTGAGCACCGTGTCCAATTGGCCCTGCATGCGGCTGCCGGCATTGAACTCGGTCTGGCCGTGCCGTAACAGCACCAGTCGGCGGACACTCACGGGGTGCCTCCGGTCGCCGAGCTGTCCCCGGCCCCGTCGACGGGCACCACCGGGCAGTCCTTCCACAATCGGTCCAGGGCATAGAAGTCGCGCTCGTCCTGGTGCTGGATGTGCACGACGATGTCGATGTAGTCCAGCAGCGTCCACCGCCCCTCTCGGGTGCCCTCGCGGCGCGCCGGCTTGTACCCGGCCAGACGCATCTTCTCCTCCACCTCGTCGACGATGGCGTTGACCTGCCGTTCGTTGGACGCCGAGGCGATGACGAAGCAGTCGGTGATGACCAGCTGCCCGGAGACGTCGATGACGACGACGTCATCGGCGAGTTTGCTCGAGGCGGCACCGGCCGCCACGGTGGCCATCCGCACGGCCTCGGGTGTCGCGGTCATTGTCGGCCTTCCGGGGTCGGTTTGCAGTACAGCCGGCGCTTCGAGACGTACTGGACCACACCGTCGGGCACCAGGTACCAGATGGGTCGGGATTCCGCCGCGCGCCGCCGGCAGTCGGTCGACGAGATCGCCAGCGCCGGCACTTCCACCAGCGTCAGCGCGTCGTCGGGTAATGAGTCCAAGACATCGGACAGATGGTCGCCGCTCAGCTCGTAGCCGGGACGGCTCACCCCGACGAAGCGGGCCATCGCGAACATCTCCTCCGGCTGCTGCCAGGACAGGATCGACGCCAGGGCGTCCGCGCCGGTGATGAAGTAGAGCTCGGCGTCGGGGTTGAGCTCGCGCAGGTCGCGCAGGGTGTCCTTGGTGTAAGTGGGGCCGCCGCGGTCGATGTCGACCCGGCTGACCGAGAAGCGCGGGTTGGAGGCCGTGGCGATCACGCTCATCAGGTAGCGGTCCTCGGCCGCGCTGACGCGCCGTTGCTTGAGCCAGGGTTCGCGGGTCGGCACGAAGATCACTTCATCGAGGTCGAACAGGTCGGCCACCTCACTGGCGGCGACCAGGTGACCGTTATGGATGGGATCGAACGTCCCACCCATCACTCCCAGCCGCCGTTTTCGCACGATAGGCCAGCTTACTTGGGG
>CAYNJD010000316.1:0-2623 GCA_964397355.1 uncultured Mycobacterium sp.
ATCAGTGTCAGGGCTGGCTCGAGGGCTACCTGCTGACCGGCCGGCACGGCCTGTTCAACTGCTACGAGGCGTTCGTGCACATCGTCGACTCGATGTTCAACCAGCACGCCAAATGGCTGGCGGTCAGTCGCGAGCTGCCCTGGCGGCGGCCGATCGCCTCACTGAACTATCTGCTGACCTCCCACGTCTGGCGTCAGGATCACAACGGGGCGTCGCACCAGGATCCGGGGTTCATCGACCTGGTGGCCAACAAGCGGGCCGAGGTGGTGCGGGTCTACCTGCCGCCGGACGGCAACACCTTGCTGTCGGTGGCCGATCACTGCCTGCGCAGCCGCAACTACGTCAACGTGATCGTGGCCGGCAAGCAGCCGGCGCTGGCCTACCTGGACATGACCGAGGCGGAGGCGCACTGCGCCCGGGGCCTGGGCATCTGGGACTGGGCCTCCAGCACCACCGGTGAACCGGATGTGGTGCTGGGCTGCGCGGGTGACGTGCCGACGCTGGAGACGCTGGCTGCCGCCGACATCCTGCGCCGGGAGCTGCCCGACCTTGCCGTGCGGGTGGTCAACGTGGTGGACATCATGCGGCTGCAGCCGGCGACCGAGCATCCGCACGGCTTGGGCGACAACGAGTTCGACGCGCTGTTCACCCGCGACAAGCCGGTGATCTTCGCCTATCACGGCTATGCGTGGCTGATCCACCGGCTCACCTACCGGCGGACGAACCACGACCAGATACACGTGCGCGGCTACCGGGAACGCGGCACCACCACGACTCCGTTCGACATGGTCATGCTCAACGACCTGGACCGCTTCCATCTGGTGATGGATGTCATCGACCGGGTTCCGGGCCTGGGCGAGCGCAGCGCGCTGCTGCGCCAGCAGATGGTCGACGCCCGGCTGGCGGCCCGGCGCTACACCCGTGAACACGGTGAGGACGATCCCGCCATCACCGACTGGACCTGGCGAACCGGCGCTGCCGACGACGACCCCGAGATAAGGTGACGGCCATGACTGTTCACCCGTCACCGGTCCGGATGCCCCGCAAGGCGGCAATGCTGCTGTTCGGCGTGCTCGTCGCCTCGGCGACCGTCGCCGGTGTCGCCCCGGCTGGCGCGACGCCGGACCTTACCTTGGTGCCGGTCCGCTACGACCTGACCGGAACCGGCGTCGCCGGCTACATCACCTACCAGACCAACAACGGTCAGTCACACGCCACCAACGCCCCGTTGCCCTGGTCGATCGAGCTGACCGGCCGGATGACCAACGTGGCCACTCCCGCGCCGTACTCGGTGAGCGCCCAGAGCGCCGGCCCCGGCACGCTGAGCTGCACGGTCAGCGTCAACGGGAAGGTCGTGAGCCAGCAGACCGCGACTGGAGACCCGGCGCGGGTGCTGTGCGCGACCCACGGGGCGCAATCGTCTCCCGGGCAATAACGCCGCCGAGACGTCCGCTCGTCGCGCGGGTAGACTGCGCTCCAATGTCTGGTCACGAGTTCGCCGTGCCCGGGGGGCGACATCCGTTGGTGTCGCAGCTGTCGGCACTGCACCAATTCCGTGCCTTCGTCGACGTCGGCGTCGTCGTGGTGGTGTTGGCGCTGGCCAACCTGGTCGCGCATTTCACCACCCCGTGGGCGGCGGTCGCCACCGTGCCGGCCACCGCCGTCGGTCTGGTGATCCTGGTCCGCTGCAACGGCCTGAGCTGGGCTGAGCTCGGCCTGGGCCGCGCCCAGTGGAAGTCCGGGGTCGGCTACGCCGTCGCCGCAGTACTGGTGGTGGTGTCGGTGATCGCCGTCGGCGCCGCGCTGCCCTGGACCCGGCCGATGTTCCTGAACAACCACTACGCCACCGTCTCCGGCGCCGTGGTGGCCTCGATGCTGGTCATCCCGCTACAGACGGTCATTCCCGAGGAGTTGGCGTTCCGTGGCGCGTTGCACGGCGCGCTGCACCGGGCGTGGGGGTTCCGCGGTGTCGCCGCGGCGGGCTCGCTGCTGTTCGGACTGTGGCATGTCGCCACATCACTGGGGTTGACCAGCAGCAATATCGGCTTCACTCGGCTGTTCGGCGGGGGGTTCCTGGGCATGCTCGCCGGTGTGACACTGGCGGTGCTGGCCACCGGGGCGGCCGGATTCGTGTTCAGTTGGTTGCGCCGGCGCAGCGGCAGTCTCATCGCGCCGATAGCGCTGCACTGGTCGCTGAACGGCGTCGGTGCCCTGGCCGCGGCCCTGGTGTGGCAGCTGTCGGCCTGAAGCTGGGACCGGCGCACGGGCCGAGCGGCTCACACCAGCAGCACCGCCGCACCGGCGATCCGGCCCGCGCCCAGGTCGGCCAGTGCCCGGTCGGCGTCAGCCAGCGGGTACTCCGGGGTGGTCACCTTGATGTGGTGTGTCGCGGCGAAGTCGAGGAAGGCGCGCGCGTCCTCGCGGGTGTTCGACGTCACCGACCGGATCTGGCGTTCGCCGAACAGGTGGCGCTGGTAGTTCAGGGTTGGGATGTCGCTGAGGTGAATCCCGGCGATCGCCAGCGTCCCACCGGAATCGAGCGCCTGACACGCGGGCAGCACCAGCTCACCCACCGGCGCGAACAGGATCGCCGAGTCCAGCGGTACCGGCGGCGGGTCGGCCG
>CAYNJD010000316.1:2723-4037 GCA_964397355.1 uncultured Mycobacterium sp.
CCCACCGGCGCGAACAGGATCGCCGAGTCCAGCGGTACCGGCGGCGGGTCGGCCGCTCCTTGCGCCGAGGCCGCACCCAATTCCAGTGCCAGCTGCTGCGCCCGGGGATCGCGGGTCATCACGTGCACCTCGGCTCCGCGGGCGAGCGCGACCTGCGCGGTGATGTGGGCACTGCCCCCGAAGCCGTAGATGCCGAGCCGACCACCGGGCGGCAGCTCGGCGCGCAGCAGCGAGCGGTAGCCGATGATGCCCGCGCACAGCAGCGGCGCCACCTCGGTGTCGCTGTAGCCGCTGGGTAGGTGGTGGGCGAACGCCGCTGGAACGGTGGCGAATTCGGCATAACCACCGTCGTCGTCCCAGCCCGTGTAGCGCGATTCGGGGCACAGGTTCTCGTCACCGCGGCGGCAGTATCGGCAGGATCCGCAGGTGTGCCGCAGCCAGGCGATTCCGACCCGGTCCCCCACGGCGAAGCCGTCGCCGGCCTCGGCGCCGACCTCCACGACCTCGCCGACCACCTCGTGGCCGGGAATAACCGCGGCGCGATGTACGGGTAGGTCACCTTCGACGACGTGCAGGTCGGTACGGCACACCCCGCAGACATGCACGGCCACAAGCAGTTCCGACGGTTGCGGTCGTGGCACCGTGGTACTGACCCGGCGCAGTGGCGCGTCGCCGATGGGGCCGGGACGATGCACCCGCCAAGCGCTCATGCTCATCCCGGGAACCTGCGCGCCCATGACAACATTCTGCGCGCAGCGACGGCTACCGGGTCAGCGTTTGGCCACCAGCCCCAGTAGCCACAGCAGCAGGACCGACCCCAGAGTTGCGGTGAACAACGTGAACCACCAGCCACCGCCGGCCGTGTCGAGGAAGAAGCTCAGCAGGAAACCGCCGATCAATGCGCCGATGACACCGATCACGATATTCATCAAGATTCCGCGGCCACCGCCGCCGACGATCTTGCCGGCAAGCCAGCCCGCGATCGCACCGATGATGATGTAACCGATCCAGCCCACACTGGTCAACGTCGTCGAACGTTCGGCGAGAAACTCCGTCGCCGCCACCACATCCATTTGCGCAGTCATATCGTCAGGTTAGCCGGTTGCACGTCGCCGCGGCGGTAACTCGGCCAACCGGCGATCATGCCGCCGGAGCAGGCGGTGCCGGGGCTGGTGCCGGCTCCGGCGCCGCCGGAGCGGGAGCCGCCGGTGCCGGCGCCGGAGGCGCGGGTGCGGGTGCGGCGGGTGCCGGAGCCGGGGCCGGAGGCGCGGGGGCCGGAGGCGCAGGTGACGGAGGCGCGGGTGCGGGAGCAGC
>CAYNJD010000317.1:0-4027 GCA_964397355.1 uncultured Mycobacterium sp.
CGGCGACCTCGTCCCAGCACAGCGGCGTGGACACCCGGGCGTCGGCGGTGGCGCGCACCGAGTACGCCGAGGCGACCGTCCGGTCCTTGGCGTTCTGGTTGAAGTCGACGAAGACCCCGTGCCGCTCTTCCTTCCACCACCGGCTGGTGGCCGACTGCGGTGCCCGCCGCTCGATCTCGCGGGCCACCGCCTGCGCGGCCAGCCGAACCTGCCGGAACTGCCAGCGGGGCTCGATCCGCGCGTAGATGTGCATCCCCCGCGAGCCGGAGGTCTTGGGCCAGCCGGTCAGCCCGTGGTCGGCCAGCACGTCGCGGGCCACCATTGTCACCTCGACGATCTGTGGCCAGCCGACGCCGGGCATCGGATCGAGATCGATCCGCAGCTCGTCGGGGTGCTCCAGGTCCCCGGCGCGCACCGGATGCGGATTGAGGTCCACACAGCCCAGGTTGACCACCCAGGCCAGCCCGGCCGCGTCGTCGACGACGACCTCGTCGGCTGAGCGGCCCGACGCGTAGCGCAGTTGCGCGACCGACACCCAGTCCGGCCGGTTGGCCGGCGCCCGCTTCTGGAACACGGCCTCGGCGTCGATGCCGTCGACGAAGCGTTTGAGGATCATCGGCCGCCCGGCCACGCCGCGCAGCGCGGCCTCGGACACCGACAGGTAGTAGCGAACCAAGTCCAGCTTGGTGCGGGCGGCGGCGCCGCGGTGAGCGGGGAACACCACCTTGTCCGGGTGGGTGATGCCCACCCGGTGTCCCGCCACGTCCAGCGACAATCCGCCGGCCATGACAGTCATGCTAACTACTGGCCGAATCCGCTGCCCGGTAGCGAGCTGAGTCACATAAGGTTGGGCCATGGCAAAGCTCACCGACCTGCCCGGCCAGGCCGTCACCACGCTCGGTCGCTACTTCGAACGCGGCAGCGCCGAGCTGCACTATCTGCGCAAGGTCCTCGAGTCCGGCGCGCTGAGACTGGAGTCGCCGCGAGTCATCGCGAACGCGATCGCCGACGGGGCGCGCTGGGGCGAGCTGGGGATGATTCCGGCGCTCAACGCCCGTCGTAATCCGAACGGTCTCGCCGTGATCGACGACGACGGCTCCATCACGTTCGCCGAACTCGACGACGCCGCCAACGCGGTGGCCAACGGTCTGGTCGCCATGGGTGTCCGCGGTGGCGACGGCGTGGCGATTCTGGCCCGCAACCACCGCTGGTTTCTGATCGCCAACTACGGCTGCGCCCGGGTCGGGGCCCGGCTGATCCTGCTGAACAGCGAATTCTCCGGTCCGCAGATCAAGGACGTCTCCGAACGCGAAGGCGCCAAAGTGATCATCTACGACGACGAGTACACCGCCGCGGTGGCGCAGGCCGACCCGCCGCTGGGCAAGCTGCGCGCGCTGGGGGTCAGCCCCGACTCCGACAAGCCGTCCGGCAGCACCGACGAGACACTGGCGCAGTTGATCGCCCGCAGCAGCAAGACGCCCGCACCGAAGGTCACCAAACACGCCTCGATCATCATCCTGACGTCGGGCACCACCGGTACCCCCAAGGGCGCCAACCGCAGCACTCCGCCCACATTGGCTCCCATCGGCGGAATCCTGTCGCACGTCCCGTTCCGCGCCGGTGAGGTGACGTCGCTGCCGTCGCCGATGTTCCATGCGCTCGGCTACCTGCACGCGACGCTGGCGATGTTCTTCGGTTCGACGCTGGTGCTGCGCCGCCGTTTCAAGCCGGCCACCGTGCTGGAGGATCTGGAAAAGCACAAGGTGACGGGGATGGTCGTCGTCCCGGTGATGCTGTCCCGGATCCTCGATCAGCTGGAGAAGACCAGCCCCAAGCCGGACCTGTCGGCGCTGCGGATCGTGTTCGTCTCCGGTTCGCAGCTCGGCGCCGAATTGGCCACCCGCGCGATGAAGGACCTGGGGCCGGTCATCTACAACATGTACGGCTCCACCGAGGTCGCGTTCGCCACCATCGCCGACCCCGACGACCTGCAGTACAACCCGGCGACGGTGGGCCGGGTGGTCAAGGGGGTCAAGGTCCGCATCCTCGACGACAACGGGCACGAGCTGCCACAGGGTGAGGTCGGGCGGATCTTCGTCGGCAACTTCTTCCCGTTCGAGGGCTACACCGGCGGCGGCGGCAAGCAGATCATCGACGGGCTGCTGTCATCCGGCGACGTCGGCTACTTCGACGAGCGCGGGCTGCTCTACGTCAGCGGCCGAGACGACGAGATGATCGTCTCCGGCGGCGAGAACGTCTTCCCCGCCGAAGTCGAAGACCTCATCAGCGGGCACCCCGACGTGGTCGAGGCGACCGCGCTGGGCGTCGACGACAAGGAGTGGGGTGCGCGACTGCGCGCCTTCGTGGTCCGCAAGGAAGGTTCCAGCCTCGACGAGGACACCATCAAGGTGTATGTGAAGGAGCACCTGGCGCGCTACAAGGTGCCCCGCGAGGTGGTCTTCCTCGACGAGCTGCCGCGCAATCCCACCGGCAAGATCTTGAAGCGCGAACTGCGCGAGATGTAGCCCTTTTCCCGCGCCGGCGTCAGGCGACGCCGGCGAGCGGCTGTCTCCAGGTGGCGCCGCTGATATCGGTGAGGACCAACGTGTAGTCGTGTGCGGCGTCCCATGGGGCCGGCCCGGTGGCGATGCTCAGCCGCGCTTTGGCGCCCAACGGGACGACGAGGCTGTGCGCGCCGGGTTTCACCTCGGCCACATAGCGATTGGCGATCGCCGCCTCGGGCAGCCGGCTGAGCTGGCTGCCGTCCAGCTTCACCACGGTCTGGCCCGTGGTGTCGTCGAGCACGCTGACGCCGATCAGAAATGAGCCGTACACGTCGGCGCCTTCGGTGCGGAACAGTTCGAATTGCAGGCTGTTGCCGGTGATGCGGGCGTCGGTGATCTCGATTTTCGGCGCGACCGATTTGTTGTGCAGCGGGCCGTAAACCCCGCCGTGGAAATACTGGTTGGTGAACAACGCCAACGCCAGGGCGATTAGCGATCCGGCGACCACCGCCGGCGCTGTCACGTTGACGTCGCCGGAGGTCAGCCAGCTCAGCCACTTCTTCTGCGCCAGTCTCGGGTACTTGCCGGAAAGGATCCGGTCCAGCGAGTAGCGTCCGCCGCCGCTCAAGAACAGCATGAATCCACTGGCCACACCGAGGATTCCGATTTGCCACTCGTCCAGGCAGGTGGTGCCCAGCCAGCCGGCGCTGAGCAGAATCCCGAACGCCAACCCCAACACCGCCAAGCTCATGATCCTGGTGAAGAGCCCGAAGATCACGCAGAACCCGACGACGCCTTCCACGATGGTGAACACCGTCATCGCCACCGCGAGCAGACCGGGGTGGGTCAGCAGATACTCGATGATCGGGCCGATGCCGAGCGCGTTCGGGAGAAAATGGTTGAACTTCTCGCCGATGTAGCCGGGCAGCTCCGAATCCAATTTGTCGGCGATGCCGACACGACGCCAGAAGGCGGAAAAATACGTCCACCCGATGACCAGCCGGACCGGCAGCGCAAAAAGAGCGGCGGTATTGAAATCGCGATCGGCGATGCCGGTTCGTTCGACGGTTTCAGCGGTCACGGGGCGCCTCCGGTCTAGTAGTTTCCTTGGCTTCCAGGGGTGATCGGGCGAGGTAGTGGGCAGCGGGCCAACTCAGTAGGTGAGGGTCTTGTAACCCTGCTCCTGTAGTCCGAGTGCATACGTCAGAGCGTTCCCGGTGGTGGGAATCTCGGGCGGCAGGAGAGCCGGATCGATGCCCATCCGCTGGACCGAAATATTGCAGGCCACGACCTTGAGTCCGTCGTCGATCACAGCCCGACGGACCGCATCCTGCACCGCCGGAGTCGTTGCGATCTCGTGGACCAATTGTCCGTACGCCACAATCTGAAAATCAATGGCCGAGCTCTTCGCCTTGAGCTCCCGGCCCGTCATTATGGCTCCGTCCAAGTGCCGTGCGTCGGAAGCCAGCAATGCGTACTTGCCATCGGCCCTAATAGCGTTCTCCGTTGCGAGGATCTCTTCA
>CAYNJD010000318.1:0-4020 GCA_964397355.1 uncultured Mycobacterium sp.
GGTCTACGTCACCGGCACCGCCGCGCTGGCCAACGACATGAACCACGCCGGCGACAAGTCGATGCTCAAGATGATGGCCGTCACCGTCATGGTGATCCTGACCATGCTGCTGGCGGTCTACCGGTCGATCACCACCGTCGTGCTGCTGCTGGCGATGGTCGGCCTAGAGCTGTCCGCCGCCCGCGGCGTGGTGGCGTTCATGGGGTATCACCACTGGGTCGGGTTAACGACGTTCTCGATCAACCTGCTGGTCTCGCTGGCCATCGCCGCCGGCACCGACTACGCGATCTTCCTGATCGGCCGCTACCACGAGGCCCGCCAGGCCGGCGAGGACCGGGAGACGGCCTACTACACGGCTTTCAACGGTGTCGCGCATGTCATTCTGGGCTCCGGCCTGACGATCGCCGGGGCGGTGTTCTGCCTGCACTTCACCCGGATGCCCTACTTCGTCTCGCTGGGGATCCCGTGTGCGGTGGGCATGATCATCTCGGTGGTCGCGGCGTTGACGCTGGGGCCGGCGATCATCACCGTCGGCAGCCGGTTCGGGCTGTTCGACCCGAAGCGAAAGATGAGCACCCGCGGCTGGCGGCGGGTGGCGACGGCGATCGTGCGCTGGCCCGGACCGATCCTGGTGGGCGCGCTGGCGATCGCGGCCGTCGGCCTGCTGGCGCTGCCGGGATACCAGCCGGCCTACGACGACCGGAAGTACGTCCCCACCGACATCCCGGCCAACGAGGGTTTCGCCGCGGCCGACCGGCACTTCTCGCAGTCCCGGATGATGCCGGAAGTGCTGATGATCGAGGCCGATCACGACCTGCGCAACCCGGCGGACTTCCTGGTCATCGACAAGCTGGCCAAGGCGATCTTCAAGGTGGTCGGAATCTCCCGGGTGCAGGCGATCACCCGTCCGCAGGGAACCCCGCTGGAGCACACCTCGATCCCGTTCCAGATCAGCATGCAGAACGCCGGCCAGGTGGCGACCATGCAGTTCCAGAAGAAGCGCATGGACGACATGCTGACCCAGGCCGAGGCGATGGCCGAGACGATCGCCACCATGCGCCAGATGTACGGCTATATGACCCAACTGGCCAACACCACCCACGAGATGGTGGTCGACATGGACGACCTACAGCAGCAGATCTACGAGATCCGGGACCACATCGCCGATTTCGAGGATTTCTGGCGGCCGATCCGCAGCTACTTCTACTGGGAACCGCACTGCTATAACATCCCGATCTGCTTCTCGCTGCGCTCCGCGTTCGACATGGTCGACAGCGTCGACGAGATGAGCGAGAGCATGGACAAAATGATCGCGCACATGGGTGATATGGACGCGCTCATGCCGCAGATGCTGACCACCTTCCCGCCGATGATCGACACCATGGAGACCATGCGGACCATGATGCTGACGATGCACAGCACCATGTCCGGGATCTTCGCGCAGATGGACGAGATGAGCGAGAACGCCACCGCGATGGGCAAGGCGTTCGACCAGGCGAAGAACGACGACTCGTTCTATCTGCCGCCGGAGGTGTTCGAGAACCCGGACTTCAAGCGCGCGATGAAGATGTTCGTGTCCCCGGATGGCAAGGCCGTCCGGATGATCATCTCCCACCGTGGCAATCCCGCTACGGCAGAAGGCATTGCGCGCATCGACAAGATCCGGACCGCCGCCGAGGAGGCGCTCAAGGGCACACCGCTGGAGGACGCCAAGATCTACCTCGGCGGGACCGCGGCGTTGTTCAAAGACATGCACGACGGCTCCTACTACGACCTGCTGATCGCCGGGATCGCCTCGCTGTGCCTGATTTTCGTCATCATGCTGCTGATCACCCGCGCGCTGGTCGCCGCGCTGGTGATCGTCGGCACCGTCGCGGTGTCGCTGGGCGCGTCGTTCGGGCTGTCGGTGCTGGTCTGGCAGTACCTCATCGGCATGCCGCTGCACTGGCTGGTGATGGTGATGTCGGTGATCGTGCTGCTGGCGGTCGGCTCGGACTACAACCTGATGCTGGTCGCCCGCCTCAAAGAGGAGATCCACGCCGGGCTGAACACCGGCATCATCCGGGCGATGGGCGGCACCGGGAAGGTGGTGACATCGGCCGGACTGGTGTTCGCCTTCACCATGGCCTCGATGGCCGTCAGCGACCTGCGCATCATCGGCCAGATCGGTACCACGATCGGCCTGGGCCTGCTGTTCGACACGTTGATCGTGCGGGCGTTCATGACACCGTCGATCGCGGCGCTGATGGGCCGTTGGTTCTGGTGGCCCATCAACGTGCTGCCGCATGTGGGCGGCAAAGCAGCACGCCATCGGGAGGCCGCCGCGGGGGACTCGGACGCCGAGGAGACTGCGGAGCTTCCCCGCCCGCAACACTGAACGCTGCCGCGGGTGACACAACCGGCGGCCGGTTGTGAGCGATGCCATGCGCCGACCGGCGACGAATAATTAGGTAGCATGGCTAAAGTTATGTAGCATTGCTTGTCGAGTCCGGATGGCTCCGCGGCCATTGTTTCCACCGCATCCGTCTCAGCTGTTTCACCGGGCTCATCGGTCTCAACAGCGGGATCGTGCCGAAAAATTGGCATAGGGAAAGGACCGGCGTAATGGCTACAGTGGATTCCATGCGTACGCACCGCCCGATTCGACGCGGGGCGGCCTTGGTTGCAGCGGCCGGTGTCGCCGCCGCCCTGTTTCCCGCGACCGCCGCCGCCGACGCCACCGACGACTTCCCGATCCCGCGGCGGGTGATCCGCACCGACTGCAGCGCCGAGCAGATGCTGGCCGCCAGCCGCGACCTCTCGCCGATCTACTACGAGCGCTACATGATCGACATGCACAACAAGCCGGTCGAGGTGCAGCAGGCCACCATCGACAAGATGCACTGGTTCTTCTCGCTCAGCCCCGAGCAGCGCCGGGCCTACTCCGAGGAGCTGGCCACCAACTTCGCCGACCCGCTGACGGTGTCCTGGCCCAACCACGCCAAGATCTTCTTCAACAACAAGGGCGTTGTCGCCAAGTCGACCGAGGCCTGCAGTCAATACCCCCGCGACGACATGTCGGTGTGGGACTGGGCGCCTAAGCCGTAACAGCAGACCGGATGAACGGTCCGCTCCACCGTGTCGCGCGGGTGCTGGCTGCCGCCGGCATGGCGGGCGGTCTGCTGATCGAAACGCCGGGATCGCCCGCGTGGGCGCTACCCGCCGGATTTCCCGACCTGGACGATTTCACGGCGGTCCCGGTCGACGACTACCTCACCACCGGACCCAAGGGGCCCGGCCGCTGGGTGAATTTCTCCACGCCCTTCAACATCGCGTGTCAGTTCGAGGCCGCCGGCACGCAGCCGGCGGGATCGTCGCAGGCGATCATGTGCGAGGGCGATATGCCGGGCATGGCCAACGCGGCGTTGAGCTCGGGTTCCGCGGTCGCGGGCGGCTGTGTCATCGGAACCGTACGTTCGGCGGGCGCGGCAGGCCTGCGGTTGAACCGCGAATCGACCCGCTGCGGCCGGCAGTTCTCCAACGGGGCATTCCTGGGCGTCGGGCAGAAGGTGTCGTATCGCAATGTGACGTGCGCGGTGGGCGCCGACCAACTCATCGCCTGCCTGGACACCTCGGTCGGCGAGCACGGATTCGTGCTGCGGCCGTCGGGAAGCTCCGCCTTCTAGCTGTCGATCTGCTTTTTCGCCCGGCGCTTGCCGGAGGGGCGCGGCTTGTCGGCGCTTCCGGCCGGGGCCAGTTCCGGGGCCTCGTCGCCCGCCGACTCGGTGATCTCCTCGGCCTCGGTCTCGGCCTCAGCCGTCTCGGCCTCGGTCTCGGCCTCAGCCGTCTCGGCCTCGGCGGCCCCGTCGGCCCCGTCGTCCTCGGAAGTTTCGTCGGAGGTCTCGTCGGCGGCGGTCTTCTTGCCCCACCAGCGCCGTTGCTTCGGCTGCTTCTCGGCCTTGGGCTTGATCGGCTTCGGCGGCGGGGGCGGCTTCTCGGCGACGAACGCCAGGTAGAACGCGCCGATCCCCAGCAGCGCGA
>CAYNJD010000319.1:0-4005 GCA_964397355.1 uncultured Mycobacterium sp.
TCAGCCTGCCGCTGATCCAGACCACCGGCAATGTGGCGGTGCGCAGTTCGCTGGCGAACTTCGGGGCGCCGGGGCTGGCGGATCTGGACTACACCGCGATCGGGTTCATGAAGGAGTGATGGCCAGCGATCAGGCGCTCAGGTCGATGCGGTGCGCGTCCTTGACGCTGCGATAGCGGTCCGGGCTACAGGTCAGCACGATCACCTGGCCCTGGGCGCCGACGGCGTCGAACACCGCGCCCATCTTCTCCAGCCGGTCCGGGTCGGTGAATCCGAGCGCATCGTCGATCACCACCGGGACGCTGTCTTCCTTGGCGACCAGCGCGGCCCCGGCCAGCCGGGTCAGAATGCCGAGTTGTTCCTTGGCGCCGCCGGACAGCGACTCGTACGGCACGGTGCGGCCGTCGAGGGTGCGGGCGCAGATCTTCAGGTCGGTGTCGACGTCGACTTCGAAGTCAGCGCCGAACACCTGCGCACCAAGCCGCTGGATCTCGGCGCGGAACGGTTCGACGTAACGCCGGCGGGTGTCGTCGCGGTGCCGGTTCATCGTCGACCGCAGCAGCATGACGGCGCGAGCCCGCTGCCCGATCCGGTCATGTTCGGCCGCAGCGTGTTCCCGCGTGATCTGGGCGGCGTCGAGCTTGCCTCTGCGGCCCTCGGTGCCGAACACGGCGAGTTCGACTTCGACCTCGTGTTGCGCGCGGGCCGTCTCGGCGTGCCGGGTGCGCAGCGCCTGCGCCGCGCGGTCCGCGTCGGCGAGTTCGGCGTCGACCGCGTCGGGGGCGGCGGCTGCCAGTTGCTCGGACAACTCGGTGACCCGCTGCTGCGCGGTTGACAAGGCCTGCCGACTGGATTCGGCAGTAGCGGCCAGATCCTCATCGCCGACCGAGGCACGCTGTGTGGTGAGGCGCTGCGTGACGGCGTCGAGTTCGGCGCGCTGTGTCGCCACCTTGTCCTGGAGCAGCGTCACGCGTGTCGAAGCCTCCGTACGCCGGGCGGCCGCGTCCTGGGCGGCCTGCCGCCGGGATTCGCCGTCGGTGTCGGCCAGGGCGCGCAGCGCTTCGGCGGCGTCACGTTCGGCGCGGGCATCTTCCGGCGTGATCTGGGCACTCACCTCGCCGTGTTCGGCGCGCAGTTGTTCCAGCCGGGCGCGCAGTGCCGGCACCTCGTCGTCGCCGCGCAGCGCCGCCAAGGCCGCCGTCAACTGATCCCGGCTGCCTTGAAGTTCACGGCGCCGCCGGTCGGCACCGCGCGCCTCCGCCAGGTCGACCGCTTGGGCCTCCGCCAGCGCCTCGGTCAGTTCATCCTGTGCCGCAGCGTATTTGGCGCTGGCCTCGCGGGCGCTGTCGCCCGGCCTGACCCGCACACTCAGCAGGCCCGGCACGTCGACTTGGGTGGCGTCGGTGACCGTGGCCGACCAGCTCTGCCCGGCCGGCAGTGGCGTGTGCTCGCCTTCGATCATGAGCTCGATGTCGGCGGCGGCGGTGAGTTCCAGCGTCGCCGAGATGGCCGCCAGAGATGCCTGCGCCCGGTCGAGTGCGGCTGCGGCATCCTCGATCCGGCGCAGCAGCGGTTCGGTCACGACGATCCCCGTCAGCTCGACTGCCACCTGCTCGAGGTCGCGTTCGGTGGCGTCGATGCGAGTGAGCCTGGCGGCCAACCGATCCGCCTCGTCCCGGGCGGTGAGTTGATCGACGACGCGGCGGGCGGTCGCGACACGCTGGTCGGCGGCGGCCAGACCTTGTGCGGCTTCGGCGGCAGCACGATCGGCCGCCTCGGCGGCGGACTCGGCGGCGGCCTGCGCCTGGATGGCCGCAGCGATCTCGGTGTCCAACCCGGCCACCGCGGCCGTCCGCGCTGCGAGCTCGTCACAGAGCCGCTGCCGCTCGGCGTGAGCGGCTTCGGCAGCCGAAGCGGTGGCGTGGGCGGCGGCGGCCACCAGTTGCGCGTTGTGCCGTTGTTCTCGCAGCGCGGTGATGGTGGCGCTGGCGGCTTGGGCAGCTTTGTGCCGAGCGTCCGCAGCGGCCTGGTCCTCGACCAACCCGGCGAGCTGTTCGGTCAGCTGGGCATGCCGCTCCGCCCGCTCATCAACTTCGGCGAGCAGCTCGGCGCAGCGCGCCACCTCGGCCTCGGCGTCAGCAAGCGCGGTAACGGCGGCAGACCACTCCCCCGTCGGGCGTCCGGTCGGGGTGAAGTAGCGCGCGTATTCGGTGTCGATCCGCTCGATGAGCATCGGTTCGGTGCCGCTGAGGGTGGCGGTGTCGCCGGCGGCAACGTCCAGCGCCCGCGAAAGCGCGTCGCAGCCGGACAGGTCCACCGCCGCGGTCGAGGCCGCCTGCAGCACCCGCTGGGCCTGCCACAGACCGGTGTCCATGGTTTCGGCCAGCATGGCGCGGACCCGCTCATGCGCCTCATCGCCGGTGAGCTGCTCGCGGCGCGGCGCCTCGATGGTCAGCTTCGTCTGCGGTGATTTGTGAAATCGCTTGTGGTAGACGAAGCGGTAGGGTCCGGTGCTGATCTCAGCGGTGACCTCGGCGCCGACGTCGGCGTGGGTGGGCTTGACCTGCTTGACGTCCTTCTTGGCGGAGCGGTCCTTGGACTCCAGCAGCAGATCCAGTGCCTCGATCATCGAGGATTTGCCGATCTCGTTGGCGCCGACGACCACGACCACGCCGTGATCGGGAAAATCGATCTCGCGGTGGGCCACGCCGCGGTAGTTGGTCAGGATCAGGCGGTGCAGTCTCATGCCGCACCCCGATCGACGAGCCGCAGCAGCAGCGCCAGCGCGGCGTGGGCGTCGTCGGCGGCGCCGGTTTCGCCGCTGCGGGCCGCCGCAACCAGTTCCTCGACCGCATCCGCGGCGAAACCGCCGATCCCCAGATCGGTGAACTCACCGTCGGCGGGAATCACCACCAGGTCGGTGTGGCTCTTCCAGGTGTCCACCCAGGCGAACAGCCGCGAGTAGCGGTCCAGGCAGGCATCCAGTGCCGCCCGGTCGCCGACGCTCAGCGAACCGGTCAGCGCCAGCTGGACCACGGTGCGGTCCTTGTCGGGCAGCTGGTCGAGGTTGATATCCAGGTCGGTGACATCCCGGCTGCTGTCGAGCTGGCGGTGCAGCGTCAGGAAACGCCACTGCCCGACGCGGCGAGACTCGACGCTGACGTCACCGTCGGTCTCGTCGATGTCGACCACCAGTACGTGGCCGGGGTCGGATTCGATGTGGTCGTAGTTGGTGACTTCCGGTGAGCCGGAATACCAGACCCGGCCGGTGCCACCCACCTGGGTGCGGGAGTGCTTGTCCCCCAACGCGACATAGCGGACGACGCCGCGCTGCAGTGCGTCTTCGAGGGCCGCCAGCCGGATCAGCGCCGGGTTGTCCGGGTCGGGGTCCAGCACGTCGACGCCGCCGTGGGCGACCAGGATCCGGGTGGTGCCATCAGCGGGCAGGCCGTCCAGGGCGGCGGCCGCCAGGTCGGTGGTGGGCCGCTTGGAGCGCCACGGTGCGGCGATGATCTCCAGGCCCGGACGCACCTGGTGCACGCCGGCGGAGTCGAGCACGACCACGTTGTCGGGGCACTCGGCGGTGAACAGCGTGCTGGTGTACACCGACGCGGCATTCAGCGGGTCGTGATTGCCGGGCAGCAGATAGACCGGTACCCCGATGGTGCGCATGGCCTCCAGGGACTGGCTGATGACCTCCGGCGCGAGCTGATTGTCCTCGAATACGTCCCCGGCGACTACGACGAACTCCGCGCCCGTCTCGGCGGCCAGCGCGCCGAGACCGGCCACCGCGTCACGACGGGCCGCCGAATACCGCGGCTGGGCATCACCGGCCAAGAAGTGCCGGGTCATGCCGAGTTGCCAGTCGGCGGTGTGCACAAATCGCATGTCGGTGGCGTCCTCTCCTACCCGGCCTGACCCGGGCACCGCGAGTGTATGGCCGGGTACCGACAAGTCCGTGGACCCTGGTCGGCAGGTCCGGGGGCTCGGAGGACGTCGTGATCAC
>CAYNJD010000320.1:0-4005 GCA_964397355.1 uncultured Mycobacterium sp.
TCGTCGCCGACGAGTTCACCCTGATGCTCGCCGACCACCCCGAGTACGCCGAGCTGTTCGACTACGTTGCGCGCAAGGGCCGATCGTTCCGGATCCACATCCTGTTCGCCTCGCAGACGCTGGACGTCGGCAAGATCAAGGACATCGACAAGAACACCTCCTACCGGATCGGTCTGAAGGTGGCCAGCCCCAGCGTCTCCCGTCAGATCATCGGGGTCGAAGACGCCTATCACATCGAGTCCGGCAAGGAGCACAAGGGCGAAGGGTTCCTGGTGCCCGCCCCCGGTGCGGCGCCGATCAAGTTCCGCAGCACCTACGTCGACGGCATCTACGACCCGCCGCGGCAATCCAGAGCCGTTGTGATGCACGCGATCCCGGAGCCCAAGCTGTTCACCGCAGGTGCGGTGGCCTCGGGTCAGGAGACCACCGTGGTGGCCGAGCCCGACGACGAGACACTGGGTCCGCCGCGCAAGCTGATCGCGACCATCGGCGACCAGCTGGCGAACTACGGGCCGCAGGCGCCGCAGCTGTGGCTGCCTCCGCTGGACGAGCCGATCCCGCTGAGCGCAGCGCTGGCCCGGGCCGGCGTCGGCGAGCGGCAGCTGCGCTGGCCGCTGGGCGAGATCGACAAGCCGTTCGACATGCGTCGCGACCCGCTGGTGTTCGACGCCCGATCGGCCAGCGGCAACATGCTCATCCACGGCGGCCCCAAGTCCGGGAAAACGACTGCGCTGCAGACGTTCATCCTCTCGGCCGCCAACCTGCACTCGCCGCGCGAGGTGACGTTCTACTGCCTGGACTACGGCGGCGGCCAGCTCCGTGCGCTCGAGGACCTGGCGCACGTCGGCAGCGTCGCGTCCGGGCTGGAGCCCGAGCGGATCCGCCGCACGTTCGGGGAGCTGGAGCAGTTGCTGACGGCCCGCCAGCAGCGGGAGGCGTTCCGGGACGGCAGCATCGGCTCGCTCAACGACGGGTACGGCGAGGTATTCCTGGTCATCGACAACCTGTATGCGTTCAGCCGGGACAACACCGACCAGTTCAACACCCGGAACCCGTTGCTGGCCAAGGTGACCGAGCTGGTCAACGTCGGCCTGGCCTACGGCATCCACGTCATCGTCACCACCCCCAGCTGGCTCGAGGTGCCGCTGGCGATGCGGGACGGGCTGGGGCTGCGGCTCGAGCTGAAACTGCACGACCCGCGCGACAGCAACGTCCGGGTGGCCGGCGCGCTGACCCGGCCGGCCGAGGCAGTCCCGGCCAATCAGCCGGGCCGCGGCCTGACCATGGCCGCCGAGCACTTCCTGATCGCCGAACCGGACCTGGGCCAGATCGCCGAGATCAACGCCCGCCACCCCGGACTGGCCGCGCCGCCGGTGCGGCTGCTGCCGACCAACCTGGCACCGGAGGAGGTCGGCATCCTGTACCCGGGCTCGGAGCGGATCGTCATCGGTCAGCGCGAAGAGGACCTGGCTCCGGTGGAGCTGGACTTCACCGCCAACCCGCTGGTGATGGTGTTGGGGGACAGCAAGTCCGGCAAGACCACCCTGCTGCGGCACATCATCCGCACGGTGCGGGAGAACAGCACCGCCGACCAGGTGGCGTTCACCGTGCTGGATCGCCGGCTGCACCTGGTCGACGAACCGTTGTTCGCCGACAACGAGTACACCGCCAACATCGACCGGGTGATCCCGGCGATGCTGGGCCTGTCGGCGCTGATCGGCTCGCGCCGGCCGCCGGCCGGGCTGTCGGCGGCCGACCTCGCCGGATGGAGCTACGAGGGCCACACCCACTACCTGATCATCGACGACGTCGACGCCATCCCGGACTCCCCGGCGCTGACCGGACCGTATGCCGGTCAACGGCCGTGGACAAACCTGATCGGGTTGTTGTCGCAGGCCGGCGATCTGGGGCTGCGGGTGATCGTCACCGGCCGTGCCACCGGGTCGGCGCACGCGCTGATGACCAACCCGTTGCTGCGCCGTCTCAACGACCTGCAGGCGACCACGCTGATGCTGTCGGGCAACCCGGCCGATTCCGGCAAGATCCGCGGCCAGCGGTTCGGTCGGCTGCCGGCGGGCCGGGCGATGCTGCTCGGCGACACCGACGAACCCACCTACCTGCAGTTGGTCAATCCATTGTTCAGCCAGAGTCTGACGCGCTGATACGCACGGGGAAGGAGAACCTGTCATGACACTCAATGTGGTTCCGGAAGGTCTGGCCGCCGCCAGCGCCGCGGTCGAGGCGTTGACCGCCCGGCTGGCGGCCGCGCAGGCCAGTGCCGCTCCGCTGATCACCGCGGTGGTGCCACCGGCGGCCGACCCGGTGTCGCTGCAGACCGCCGCCGGTTTCAGCGCGCAGGGCACCGAGCACGCCGCGGTGGCCGCCCAGGGCGCCACCGAGCTCGGCCGTGCCGGCATCGGTGTCGGTGAGTCCGGCGCGAGCTACCTCGCCGGTGACGCCGCGGCCGCGTCGACGTTCCTGGGCGGCGGCAGCGCCTGATGATGCCCGCCCCGGTCTGGATCGCCTCCCCGCCGGAGGTGCATTCAGCATTGCTGAGCAGCGGCCCCGGCCCGGGTCCGCTGCTGAGCGCTGCCGGGGTGTGGAATGCGCTGAGCGTCGAGTACGCCTCGGCGGCAGACGAACTCACCGCGCTGCTCGGTGCGGTGCAGGCCGGTGCGTGGCAGGGGCCCAGCGCCGAGCAATACCTGGCCGCCCACGTGCCGTACCTGGCGTGGCTGGGCCAGGCCAGCGCGGACAGCGCCGGGGTGGCCGCCCAGCACGAGGTGGCGGCGTCGGCCTACGCCGCCGCGCTGGCGTCCATGCCGACGCTGGCCGAACTGGCCGCCAATCACATGACGCACGGGGTGCTGGTCGCCACCAACTTCTTCGGTATCAACACGATCCCGATCGCACTCAACGAAGCCGACTACGTGCGGATGTGGATCCAGGCGGCGACCACCATGAGCACCTACCACGCGGTCTCCGGCGCGGCGCTGGCGTCGGCGCCGCGGACGGTGGAAGCGCCCCCGGTGGTCAAGGTCGACTCGGCACAGCCGGCCGATGCCGCGCCGGGTGGCGGGGATTTCTTCACCCAGCTGTTCAACCAGCTCGGCCAGCTGCTGGCCGATCCGGTCGGGGTGATCCGGGAGATCATGACCGGCGGACCCGCCGCGCTGGCGGCCTGGTTCCCGCTGCTGTTCTTCATCGCCTACGAGGCGTTCTTCATCCCGTTCGGGTTCACCTTCTGGGGCGTGATGCTGTCCGCCCCGGCGTTTTTGCCGATCGTGCTCGGTGTGGCGTTGAGCCAGTTGGCCATCGTGGGCGAGCAGGGTGTGGCCGAGGAGGAGGTCGAGGAGCCGATGCTGCCGGTTGCCACCGCGCCGTCGGCCGACCGGCCGATCGCGGTGGTGGCGGGTTTCAGCTCCGGTATCGCCACGCCGGGTGCGCCGGGCGTACCGGCCGCTCCGGCGACATCGGCGGTGGCGCCGACCCCGCCGGCGGCCGGGGTGATGGGTTTCGGCTATCTGGTCGGTGGCGCCGATCCGGGCACCGGACTGGGCCCGACCCTGACCGACCGGAACAAGGCGCAGGCGCCGGCCTCGCGGGTGCCCGCGGCGGCTGCCGCGGTCGGCGCCTCGGCGCGGGACAGGGCCCGGGCGCGCCGGCGCCGGCGGGCGGTGCTGCACGACCACGCCGACGAATTCATGGACATGGACTCCGGTGCCCCGGCCGGCCCGGACGACACGGCGGCGGGTTCGGATCGTGGCGCCGGGGCGCTGGGCTTTTCCGGAACGGTCGGCAAGCGCGCGGCCGCGACGGCGGCGGGGCTGGCCACGCTGGCCGGTGACGGGTTCGGTAACGGGCCCAGCGTGCCGATGCTGCCGGACACCTGGAGTGAGAACGAACTTGGCGACTCCACCGCGGAGTCGGAATCGGATTCGAAGTAGAGAAGAGAAAGGAGTGTGGTGATGAGTTTGTTGGATGCTCATATTCCGCAGTTGGTGG
>CAYNJD010000321.1:0-3998 GCA_964397355.1 uncultured Mycobacterium sp.
CGATGGTGCCGGCCTGCACCCGCCAGATGGTGCTGGTCGTGGTGGTGGTCAGCTCATCCAGGCCGTCGTCGCCGTGCACCACCAGCACGCTGGACCGGCGCGCGGCGAACACGCCGGCCATCACCTCGGCCAAACCGGCGAATGCGCAGCCGATCAGCCCGGCCCGCGGTCTGGCCGGGTTGGTCAGCGGCCCCAGCAGGTTGAACACGGTGGGCACGGCGATCTCACGCCGCGCCACCGACGCATTGCGGTAGGACGGCTGGAACTGCGGCGCAAAGCAGAAACCGATGCCGACCTCGGCGACGCTGCGGGCGACGGCGTCGGGCCCCAGGTCGATGCGCACGCCCAGCGCCTCCAGGGTGTCGGCGCCGCCGGACAGCGAGCCCGCCGACCGGTTGCCGTGTTTGACCACCGGCACGCCGGCCGCGGCCACCACGATGGCCGCCATCGTGGACAGGTTCACCGTGTTGGCGCCGTCGCCACCGGTGCCCACCACGTCGACGGTGTCGGTGCCGATCTCCTCGGTGGGAACCTTGCGGCCGTGCGCCAGCATGACGTCGGCCAGCTCGCCGACCTCCGCCGCGGTCGGGCCCTTCATCTGCATCGCCACACCGAACGCCGCGATCTGGGCCGACGTGGCGGTTCCGGTCATGATCTGCTCCATCGCCCAGGCCGCCTGGCCCCGGGGCAGATCCGCGCCGGACGTCAGCGCACCCAGTACCTGCCGCCACTGCGCGATCTGCGCTTTCGGCTGCGCCTCACTACCCGGCTCGACCACGCCGCCGATCGTCGCATGCGGCCTTCACAGCGCCAAAGCCGCCCGGGAACGCCGCACGTGACACAGCAGACAACACCAGTTCCCACGAATTGCCCGCCCCGGGTGGAGTTCTACAACTACATAGCGTCATACTTGCGGATGTGACGAGCGCTGTGGGGTCCTCGGGTACTGCCATCACGTCGCGTGTGCATTCGCTGAACCGTCCGAACATGGTCAGCGTCGGCACCATCGTGTGGCTGTCCAGTGAATTGATGTTCTTTGCCGGGCTGTTCGCGATGTATTTCACCGCCCGCGCGCAATCCGGGGGCGCCTGGCCGCCGCCGCCGACTGAGCTGAACCTGTGGCAGTCGGTCCCGGTGACGCTGGTGCTGATCGCGTCGTCGTTCACCTGCCAGATGGGCGTGTTCGCCGCTGAGCGCGGCGACGTGTTCGGGCTGCGCCGGTGGTACCTGCTGACCTTCGCGATGGGGCTGTTCTTCGTCTTCGGTCAGGCCTACGAGTACTACCACCTGATCACCCACGGCACCACGATCCCGTCGAGCTCCTACGGCACCGTGTTCTACCTGACCACCGGGTTCCACGGACTGCACGTCATCGGCGGCCTGGTCGCGTTCGTCTTCCTGATGCTGCGCACCACCATGAGCAAGTTCACCCCCGCGCAGGCCACCGCGTCGATCGTCGTGTCCTACTACTGGCACTTCGTCGACATCGTGTGGATCGCCCTGTTCGCCACGATCTACTTCATCCGATGAGCAACCGCCCGATGAACAGGAGTGTCCGGTTGAACACACCGAAGAAGTGGGCCCGACCTGGCCACCGCGACAGCGTCGCCCGGCGGCGGCTGCGGCGGCGGCTGTCCGGTGGACTGCTGCTGCTGGTTGCGCTGGCCATGGCCGGCGGACTGGCCGCGCTGCTGACGCCGACCCCGCAGGTGGCGGTTGCCGATGAGTCCGCCTCGGCGCTGCTGCGCACCGGCAAGCAGCTGTTCGACACCTCCTGTGTGAGCTGCCACGGCGCCAACCTGCAAGGCGTCCCCGGCCGCGGGCCCAGCCTGATCGGCGTCGGCGAGGCCGCGGTGTACTTCCAGGTCTCCACCGGCCGGATGCCGGCGGTGCGCGGTGAGGCCCAGGCGCCCCGCAAGTACCCGATGTTCGACGACAAGCAGATCGACGCGCTGGGTGCCTACGTGCAGGCCAACGGCGGCGGCCCCACCGTGGTCCGCGACGCGGACGGCAGCATCGCGCAGGCCTCGCTGCGCGGCGACGACCTGGGCCGCGGCGGGGACCTGTTCCGGCTCAACTGCGCGTCCTGCCACAACTTCACCGGTCGCGGCGGTGCGCTGTCCTCGGGCAAGTACGCCCCCGACCTGGCGCCGGCCAACGAGCAGCAGATCCTGACCGCGATGCTCTCAGGCCCGCAGAACATGCCTCGCTTCTCCGACCGGCAGATCTCCATGGAGGAGAAGAAGGACATCATCGCCTACGTGAGAACCGTTACCGAGGAGCATGATCCGGGCGGCTACGGGCTCGGCGGCTTCGGTCCGGCGCCCGAGGGCATGGTGATGTGGATTGTCGGGATGGTCGCCGCCATCGGCGCGGCACTGTGGATCGGGGCACGCTCATGACCGATGTCAGCAAGGACACCACCATGCCCGACGAGGCCCAGCTCGCGGAGATGAGCAACGACGAGTTGCTCGCGCTGGGCGGTCGCATCGACGGCGTCGAGACGATCTACAAGGAGCCGCGCTGGCCGGTCGAGGGAACCCGGGCCGAGAAGCGCGCGGAACGCAATGTCGCCGGCTGGTTTCTGGCCGCCGGCGGATTCGGGCTCGCCCTGCTGCTGATCTTCCTGTTCTGGCCGTGGGAATACGCCTCGGTGGACTCCCCGGACGGGTTCGCCTACTCGCTGGCCACCCCGCTGTACGGGCTGACCTTCGGGCTCTCGGTGCTGTGCATCGGCATCGGTGCGGTGATGTTCGTCAAGAAGTTCATCCCCGAAGAGATCACCATTCAGCAGCGCCACGACGGTAGCTCCGAAGAGCTGCACCGCAAGACGGTGGCGGCCCAGCTCACCGACGCCTTCGAGGGCTCGACCATCAAGCGGCGCAAGCTGCTCGGCGCGTCGCTGGGAATCGGCTTCGGCGCGTTCGGACTGGGCACCCTGGTCGCTGCTGCCGGCGGGCTGATCAACAATCCGTGGAAGCCCGTCGTCGACACCGCCGAGGGCAAGAAGGCCGTGCTGTGGACCTCCGGCTGGACCCCGCGCTACCACGGCGAGACCATCTACCTGGCCCGGGCCACCGGCCAGAGCACCAACTCGCCGTTCGTCAAGATGCGGCCCGAGGACCTCGACGCCGGCGGCATGGAGACCGTCTTCCCCTGGCGGGAGTCCGACGGCGACGGCACCACCGAGGAATCGCGGGAGAAGCTCAACGAGATCATGATGGGCGTCCGTAACCCGGTGATGCTGATCCGCATCCGGCCCGACGACATGTCCAAGGTGGTCAAGCGGCAGGGCCAGGAGAGCTTCAATTTCGGCGACTTCTTCGCCTACACGAAGATCTGCTCGCATCTGGGTTGTCCGTCATCGCTGTTCGAGCAGCAGACCTACCGCATTCTGTGCCCGTGCCACCAGTCCCAGTTCAACGCATTGGAATACGGCAAGCCGGTCTTCGGCCCGGCGGCGCGCGCACTGGCGCAGCTGCCGATCACCATTGACGCCAACGGGCATCTGGTCGCCAACGGCGACTTCGTCGAACCTGTCGGACCGGCATTCTGGGAGCGCACCTCATGAGCCCTGTAATCGGCGACCTGCTCGCCCGCCAAGCAGACGACATCGACACCCGCTACCACCCCGCGGCTGCGCTGCGGCGCCAGTTCAACAAGGTCTTCCCGACGCACTGGTCGTTCCTGCTCGGTGAGATCGCGCTGTACAGCTTCATCATCCTGCTGCTGTCCGGTGTCTACCTGACGCTGTTCTTCGACCCGTCGATGGCCGAGGTCACCTACCACGGTGTCTATCAGCCGCTCAACGGGGTGCAGATGTCGCGGGCCTACGAGTCGGCGCTGGACATCTCCTTCGAGATCCGCGGCGGGCTGTTCGTCCGGCAGCTGCACCACTGGGCGGCGTTGATGTTCGCCGCGTCGATCATGGTGCACCTGGCGCGCATCTTCTTCACCGGCGCGTTCCGCCGGCCCCGCGAGGCGAACTGGGTGATCGG
>CAYNJD010000322.1:0-3974 GCA_964397355.1 uncultured Mycobacterium sp.
CATGCACATCAAAACGCCCCGCCATGGCCCGCATGGCCTCCGGGTCGGTCATAAACCGTGTAGCCATTGTGTGTCTCCTTAGGCTGGAATTCGTTGGTGTAGCGGCAGTTTGGTCTTATCCGGCGATGACCGGGCGGGGCATCACCGTCGGCTTGAACCCGTAGCGGGGGGTCCCGAGTCCCAGGCCGCCCCGGTCGGCGCCCATCGGTATCCCGCCGGGCATGGCGGCCATCGATTCGACCTCCTCCGGCGCGGCCGCCCAGGCGCTGGCCTGCAAGGCGTCTGCGCCAGCGGCGCCGGCCGGCGCGGCCGCGGCCCAAGTCGGCGGCGCGGACAGCTCCCCGACCAGGGTCGCCTGACCCATACCCGCTGATACCGCCGGTGTGTTGGCGCTCGCGGTGAAAGCGCCGGCGGCCGCGGACGCGGCACCCGTTGAGCCACCGCCCAACGCGCCCAGGCTGCTCAGCGGACCGCCGGGTGCCAGCAGGGCACCGATGCCGGCGCCCGCCGAACCACCGCCGAGGGCGTTGAAACCCCCGCCGGAGAAGAAGGTGGTCATGGTCGGGATCAAACTCGCCGGTGTGAAGGCCGCCGATGTCCCCACGAAGCTCATCCCGCCGTTGAGCGGGTAGCTCAGCAGCGACACCACACCGTTGATCGACGCGTTCCTGAAGAAGGCCTCCACCAGTCCGGCCAGCGTGGGCGGGGGTAGGCCGGCTGCCGCCGTCCCCGGCGAGGTCAGGGTCTGTAGTGCGTTCGGCAGCGACGAGATCAGCTGCGCCGTCTGCGCGGTGTTACCGGCGGCCGTCGAGCCGGCCTGGCTGACTGCCGCGGCCTGGTTGGCCGTTCCGTCCGGATTCGTGGTCTGGCTGGGTTCGGTGAACGGAGTCACCTTGGTCGCCGCTGCCGAGGATGCGGCGTAGCTGTACATGACTTGGGCGGCCTGTGCCCACATCTGCAGATACTGGGCGTCGCTGGCCATGATCGCGGCGGAGTTCTGGCCGACGACGTTGGTCGCCACCAGTTGCTTCTGTTGGGCGCGGTTGGCGGCGATCACCGCCGGCGGCGGGGTGGCCGCGTGGGCCGCTTCGAACGCGGCCGCTGCGGCGGCGGCCTGGGTGGCCGCCTGCTCGGCCTTCGCCGCGGTGTCGGTCATCCACGCCAGGTAGGGCTGGGCGGCAGCGGTCATCGACGCCGACGCCGGGCCCATCCACTCTTCGTCGACGAGTTGGGAAAGCGTTGTCTCAGTGGACGTCAGAGCCGAGGTGATCTCCGAGGCCAACCCGCGCCACGCGGAGGCGACCGCCATCATCGGTGTCGATCCGGGGCCGGCGTACAGCCGCCCGGAGTTGACCTCCGGGGGCAGGACTGCGTAGTCGATCATCGTCGCTCCCCGATCGTTGCAGCGTCATCAGCCGTGAAATGCGAAGTCATATCTTCTCCGGGCTTGTGAAAAATATTTGGCGACAACATGGCTCAGACGACCATCGGCTTGGGCATGAACTTCGGCCGGAACCCGTAGCGCGGAGTGCCGTAGTTCATGCCGGGCCGGGCGGCGCCGGTCGGAACCGGCGGCGGCATGGAGGCCATGTTGTTGTGGGTTTCGGCGGGGACTGCCCAGCCGGAGGACTGCGCCGCCAGCGATGCGGACCCGGCCGGGGTAGCCGCCGACCAGCTCGCCGGCGCGGAGAACGACGTCCCGACCAGCGAGGCGTGCCCCATGCTGGCGGTGACGCTGGGGGTTACCGCGCTGACCCCGAAGGCGCTGCTGACCCCGCTGCCCAAGCCACCGCCGAGGGCGCCCAGGGCGCCCAACGCGCCACCGGGACTCAGCGCCGCACCCAGACCGCTGCCGAGAGCGCTGCCGCCGGCGGTGGTCATCCCGCCCCCGGTCATGTAACCGATAAGGCTGGGGAGCAGCGCCGACGGGATGAAGGCCGCGCCGGTTCCCATGGTGTTGAAAAGGCTGTACATCGGGGTGCCCAGGAAGTATCCGACACCGTTCAACGGGTCGTTGTACAGAAACTCGATGGCGCCCTCGATCCAATCGGTCGCGGCTCCGGTCCCGGTAGCGGCACCCGGCGAAGCCAAGCTCTGTATCGCATTGGGCATCGACGAGATCAGCTGCGCCGTCTGCGCGGTGCTGTGGGCGGCGTTGCCGGTGGCCTGGGCGACGGCGGCACTCTGGCCCGCCAGCCCGGCCGTGTTGGTCGTCGGATCGGGTTCTTTGAACGGGGTCACCTGGCTTGCGGCCGCCGACGACCCGGCATAGCCGTACATCGCCGCGGCGTCCTGGGCCCACATCTCGGCGTAGTGGGCGTCGAGGGCGGCGATGGCCGGGGTGTTGATGCCCAGGATGTTGGTTGCGACCAGCGCCGCCTGCTGCACCCGGTTGGTGGTGACGGCCGCGGGGGGCACCGTGGCGGCTCGCGCCGTCTCGAAGGCGCTGGCGGCGGCGGCGGCCTGGGCCGCGGCGTCCTCCGCCTGTGCGGCGGTGGTGTTCATCCAGGCGATGTAGGGCGTTGCCGCGGCCGACATCGACGCCGAACCGGGGCCGAGCCATTCCTCACTGGACAGTTGCGAGACCACTGTCTCGTAGGAATGCGCGGCCGAGGTCAGCTCGGCGGCCATCGCGCGCCAGGCGGAGGCCGCAGACATCATCGGCGCCGACCCCGGGCCGGTGTACATCCGTCCGGAGTTGATCTCGGGGGGCAGGGCTCCGTAATCCAGCATTACCGGCGCCTAACCCGCCGCGACGGCGTTCGCGGCTTCGGTGGCAGCGTAGGACTCGGCACTGCCGTTCAGCGTGGCGACGAACATCTCGTGAATGGCCGCGGCCTGTGCGGCAACCGACTGGTAGAGGCTGGCGTGCGCGGCGAACTGCGCGGCGGTCAGCGCCGAGACTTCGTCGGCGGCAGCGGGAACTACACCGGTGGTCGGGGCTGACGCGGCGGCGTTCTGGGCGTTGAGCGCCGAACCGATCGCCTGCAGGTTGCCGGCGGCAGCCGCCAGGGCCTCCGGTTGCGTAGTCACGAAAGACATTTGGGCTTCTCCTCACGGAACGGATGGTTGTCGGCTCCTGCGATAACCGTCCCGTATGACTGGGTGATTGTGAAAGCTGGTTAACCGCTTCTTAACCGCGGTGTCTGAACTTTTTACGAGCGCCTTGGCCACACCCGGGCAACGGTGCGCGGTGGGCCTCACAGCCGATCGTTCAGCGTCCGGGTTCGGGGTCCGAGACGAAAAGCAGTGCAAAGACGGGTATTCGGCGACCGCGGTAGAACTTTCGGCGGCTGACCCCGAGCGGCCCGGTCGCGGTAGGGCCGTGACGTGCGGGCGATGCCCTTTTGGCCGCCGCACAGGATCCGTCAAATAGGCTGTTGTGCAATCTATTTGAGCGATAATGGCCAATGAGCCCGGGGCAGCCGCGGCGGGGCTCGCGGGTGCGGTGAGCGCCCGGTAACGCCGATTTAACATCCCGATCCGGGAGAGTAAACGATCCGTAACACGCTATTAACGAACGCTCAGGACACTACGAGCTATGAAACGGTTTCTGCTGCTAGCAGGTATCACCGCCATGGTCGGCCTGGCGGCACCCGCGCACGCCGACCCCGTCGGTAGCGATGCCGCCTTTCTGACCGCGCTGTCCGGCGCGGGCCTGAGCCACCGGGGATCCGACCAGGTGGCGATCTCCGCCGGCCACTCGGTGTGCCAGCTCATGGACGGCGGGCTGAGCCCGATGGACACCGTGGTGGCGGTACAGACCACCAACCCGGGTTTCACGCTGCAGCGCGCAGCGGAGTTCGCGCAGATCGCCGCGCAGAACTACTGCCCCGAGCACGCTTAAACCCGCGTCACCGCTGCCCGAACCCGCACTGTGCCCACAGTGCCGGTGGGATGCTGTCGGCGTCGCCGCGTTAGATTCGCCGCGAGCCCCCATAGCCCAATTGGCAGAGGCAGCGGACTTAAAATCC
>CAYNJD010000323.1:0-3950 GCA_964397355.1 uncultured Mycobacterium sp.
GGATTCAAGGGTTTCAAAAATAGTCATGATTTCCTCCGTCCGTCGGTCACATACAACGGAACGGAACGACAGGTCGAATTCATACCCATGCCGCGGGTGATCTCGGCTCGACCCACCACCCCGCTCGGATGCCCCGCCTAGGTCCGCCAGGGCTCACGTTTGCGCGGTCGTGACCTTACCGAGACGGATTTGTGATCTCAACCTCGCCACGCAGTCACCCACGGTGGGCGGTTACCCGCAGCGGCCCGATCCTAAACAGTTCTTCGGCAAGGTGAGATTCGGGAAACAAGCCGGTCCCGAACAATTCCGAGCACTCCAGCTCGGCGTCCCATCTGCGGGCGAAGGCGCCGAAAAGGCGCCGACTCGCGGTGTTGTCCGGTGTGATCGACGTCTCAAGGTGTGTGCCGCCGTCGGCCACCAGCGCGGCCGCCAGATGATCGAGCATCCGGCCGGCCAAACCCGCCCCGCGAAACGCGTCGTTCACCGCCACCTGCCAGACCATCAGTGTCCCCGGCTGCTCCGGACGGCGGTAGCCGGTGACGAAGCCGGCCGGCTGCCCGTCGACCTCGGCGATCACCGAGCTGGCGGCGAAGTCGCGGCACCACAGCAGATACGCGTAAGGCGCGTTGACGTCGAGGGTGGCGCTGTCGACGGCCATCTGCCACAGGGCCGGGCCGTCCGCCACGGTTGGTGTCCGTAGATTGATCTGAGCCGTATCGGTCATCTGATCGACGGTAGCTGCGGTCGGCTCACGGGTGAACGGACGGGTCGGGTGGCGGCCCGGGCGGCACCCGCAGGGTGCGCAGCGCCTCGAGTACCGAGCGGCCCTCGGGTTCGGCCTTGACCGGCACCAACCGGATTGCGACCAGCGGGAACAGCCCGCACACTGCGAAGGCCAGCGGATATCCGGCGGCGCCGATCAGCGCGCCGAACAGCGGGGGAGCCATCCCGGCGGTGAGCCGCTGGGTGGTGTTCTGGGTGCCCAGCGCGCGTCCGCCCCAGTACGGCCCGGCGATCTCGGCGACCGCCGTGGACGACAGCCCGTTGTCGAGCACGCTGATCACCGCTGCGACAACCATCGCGGTCTCTGCCAGATGGGAGTGCAGGTGATCGGCCAGCCCGAGCAGCAGCATCGCCAGCGCGCCGATGACGGCGAGGCTGCGGATCGGCCTCAGCCGGGACCGGACCCGGTCGGACCACCGCCCGGCCAGCACCCGTCCGGCCGCGCCGAGCAGCTGCGACAGCGTGACCAGGCCGCCGGCGGCGGCGGTCGACCAGTCGGTGTCGACCATCAGCCACACCAGCATGAAGGTGGCGAGCACACACTGCGGGACCATCAGCAGCGCAGAGGACAAGTGGATGCGCCACAACACCTTCGAGCCGCTGTAGGGGTTGGCCAGCTCCGCCCCGGTCGCCGCCGACCGGGGCCTGCGCGGCGGATCGATCACCCCGATGGCACACGCCACCGCGGCCACCGCGCACAGCGTCGCGGGGAACATCAGCGCCCGCGACAGACCGTGCTCAGCCAGTTCCGGAATCACCTCGGCCCCCAACGCGATCCCGAGCGGCTGAGCGGTCTGCCGGATGCCCATCACCAGCCCGCGCTGGTGCGGCGGGAACCAGCCGGTCACCAGCCGGCCGCTGGCGCTGTTGGCGCTGGCGGCGGCCATGCCGCCCAGGAACAGGAACGCGCCCACCCCGACCAGCGAGTCCATCGAGGCGGCCCCGAAGGTGGCCAGCGCGGTCAATGCCGAACCGACGCTCAACACGATCCGCTCACCGATGCGGTCGAGCAGGGCCCCCCACGCGAACAGCGTCAGCACCATGCCGAAGCTGGGCATCGACGCCAGCAGACCGGCCGCCGCGAGGTTGGTGTCCCGCTTGGTCTCCAGCATCGGGATGACGAAGGCGATGCCGTTGATGAAGACGAACGAGCACAGCGTCGCCGCCAACGCCACGACTACTACTGACCAGCGTGCAGCCGTGCTGATCGACTCCGTGGACACTCGGTCATGGTTCCACAGGTCGGGCTGCCCGGGGGCGCAGCACGCCATTAGGCTTACGCGAATGCGCCTAGGCCGAATTGCCAGCCCGGACGGCGTCGCCTTCGTCAGCCTCGAGGGCGATCCGGACCGGCCTCATGAGATGACCGCCCGCGAGATCGCCGAGCATCCGTTCGGCACACCGGAGTTCACCGGTCGGTCGTGGCCGCTGGCCGACGTGCGACTGCTGGCCCCGATTCTGGCCAGCAAGGTGGTCTGCATCGGAAAGAACTATGCGGCGCACATCGCCGAGATGGGCTCGCAGACCGGATCAGCGGCACCGGCCAACCCCACCATGTTCCTCAAACCCAACACCGCGATCATCGGGCCGAATGTGCCGATTCAACTGCCCGCCAACGCGTCCCCCGTCCACTACGAGGGGGAGTTGGCCGTGGTGATCTCGCGGCCCTGCAAGGACGTTCCGGCTGCCCGCGCCAAGGACAACATCCTGGGCTACACCATCGGCAACGACGTATCGGCGCGCGACCAGCAGCAGGCCGACGGCCAGTGGACCCGGGCCAAGGGGCACGACACCTTCTGCCCGATCGGGCCGTGGATCGTCACCGACCTCGACCCGAGCGACGTGGCGATCCGCACCGAGGTCAACGGCGAGGTCAAGCAGGACAGCCGGACCTCGCTGATGATCCACGATGTCGGTGCCATCGTGGAGTGGATCTCGGCGGTGATGACGCTGCTTCCGGGCGACCTCATCCTCACCGGCACCCCCGACGGTGTCGGCCCGATCGAACACGGCGACACCGTGTCCGTCTCGGTCGAAGGTATCGGCACCCTCGTCAATCCCGTTATCCGCAAAGGCTGAAAAGAATGGCCGTGACTTCCACTCCAGCCGCTGTTCGTGTCCGGTTCTGCCCATCGCCGACCGGCACCCCGCACGTCGGGCTGATCCGCACCGCCCTGTTCAACTGGGCCTACGCCCGACACACCGGCGGCACCCTGGTGTTCCGGGTGGAGGACACCGACGCCGAACGTGACAGCGAGGAGAGCTACACCGCGCTGCTCGACGCACTGCGCTGGCTTCGGCTGGACTGGGACGAAGGTCCCGAGGTGGGCGGCCCCTACGGGCCCTACCGGCAGTCGCAGCGTGCCGATATCCATCGTGACGTGGTGGCGCAGCTGCTGGCGGCCGGCGAGGCCTACGAAGCCTTCTCGACACCGCAGGAGGTCGAGGCCCGCCACGTCGCGGCCGGCCGCAACCCCAAGCTGGGCTACGACAACTTCGACCGTGAGCTGACCGACGATCAGCGGGCGGCCTATCGCGCCGAAGGCCGCAAGCCCGTCGTGCGACTGCGGATGCCCGATGGCGAGCTCGGCTGGGACGATCTGGTGCGCGGGCCGACGGCTTTTCCGGCGGGCAGCGTTCCCGACTTCGCGCTGACCCGCGCCAATGGTGATCCGCTCTACACGTTGGTCAACCCGGTCGACGACGCGATGATGAAGATCACCCATGTGCTTCGCGGCGAGGACCTGTTGCCGTCAACGCCACGCCAGATCGCGCTGTATCAGGCGCTGATACGCATCGGCGTGGCCGAACGGATTCCTGAATTCGCGCACTTGCCAACGGTTCTGGGCGAGGGCACCAAGAAACTGTCCAAGCGTGACCCGCAGTCGAACCTGTTCGCCCACCGCGACCGGGGGTTCATCCCGGAGGGGCTGCTGAACTACCTGGCACTGTTGGGCTGGTCCATCGCCGACGACCGCGACGTGTTCAGCCTCGAGGAGATGGTCGCCGCGTTCGACGTGGCCGACGTCAACTCCAACCCGGCCCGATTCGACCAGAAGAAGGCCGACGCCATCAACGCCGAGCACATCCGGTTGCTGCACCTCGACGACTTCACCGCGCGGCTGCGCACCTACTTCGACACCCACGGTCATGACACCGGCCTCGAC
>CAYNJD010000324.1:0-3948 GCA_964397355.1 uncultured Mycobacterium sp.
GGAGTTCTTCTTCGCCATCCACGACCCGACCACCCCCAACCGGCAGGGCAACGACGTCGGCACCAGCTACCGCTCGGCGATCTTCTACCTCGACGACGAGCAGCGCCGCATCGCGCTGGAGACCATCGCCGATGTGGAGGCGTCGGGCCGCTGGCCCGGCAAGGTGGTGACCGAGGTCAGCCCGGCCGGTGACTTCTGGGAGGCCGAACCCGAGCACCAGGATTACCTGGAGCGCTTCCCGAACGGCTACACCTGCCACTACATCCGGCCGGACTGGCAGCTGCAACGCCAGGTCTAGCGCCCGCCCCCGCCGGCGGTTACGTGCGGTGGGCCCGCAGCTGATACAGCCCGCGAGTGGTGGCGACGGTGTTGCCGTCGACGTCGGTGACCACGGCCTCCAGGGTGTAGTCGGCCTTGCCGCGTTCGGCGGCCTCGGCGCCGATCCGGGCGATCTCGTCGGCGTCGAGGCGGGCCTCGGCGCGCAGTTGCGATTTGGCCATCCCCACGAAGCTGATGTCGATGTTCTTCACCAGCGGGAAGTATTTGCTGGTGTCGAAGCTGTTCAGCGCGATGATGCCGCCGAGCACCTCGGCCACGGTGAACTGGACGCCGGCGTAGACCACGCCGAAGTGGTTGCCGTTTCCCTCGAACGGGACGGTGGCGGCGGCGTAGCCGTCGCCGACCTCGACGACCTGCACCCCCATCCGGTGCGCGGCCGGGATGGTGTGCTCGATCGCGCCGTTGAACATCTCGACGGCTGCCTGGTCGCTCATCAGCGCATCTTAACCGCGACGGTGCACCGTGATCCGGCCGCCGTTCTTCGGGGTGAACGCCACCCCCCGCGAGTGGAACTTCTCCCCCGGCGCCGTAGTGGGCTCGATAGTGAAGTGCCGCAACACGGTTCGCAACACCAGGTCCATCTCCAGGTTGGCGAACGCGGAGCCCGGGCAGCGCCGGCTACCGCCGCCGTAGGGCAGCCACTCGAATGCCGACGGGTTGCCGTCGAGGTAGCGGTTGGGGTCGAATCGCTCCGGATCCTCGAACACAGCGGGATTCTGGTGGATCTGGTTGATCGCGACGATCACCCCGTAGCCGCGAGGGATGACCCATTCGCCGATCTGGACACTGGGAGCGTAGACGTGCCGGCCGGCGAAGTCGATCACGGTGCGTACTCGCTGGACTTCGCGAATTGTGGCTCGTCGCAACGTGTTCTGATCGGTGTCAGCCTCGGCGGTCAGTTCGTCGAGCAGGTCGGGGTGGCGGCTCAGCCGCTCGAAGACCCAGGCCAGGGTCGACGCCGTGGTCTCATGGCCGGCGGCCAGGAAGGTCAGCAGCTCGTCGCCGATCTCCTGGCGGGTCATCGCGGTACCGTCGTCGTAGGTGCTGCTCAGCAGCAGGGTCAGCACATCGGTGCGGTTCTCGAAGTTCGGGTCGGCGCGCACGTCGTCGATCAGCTTGTCCAGAATGGTCTCGTACTGCTCGCGCCAGGCCGCCAACCGGCCCCACGGGGTGAACCGGCCGTAGCTGCGGACGGGAATGGGCAGCGCCACCAGCCGCGACCCCAGCGTCACCCACTTCGGCAACTCGACCCGCAGCCGGTCCAGCTCAGCGCCTTGCGCCCCGAAGATCGCGCGCAGGATCACGTTGATGGTGATCCGGTTCATCGGCCGCAGCGTTTCAAAGGGTTTCCCGATCGGCCAGTCGGCGATTTCGCGCAGCGTCTCGTCGATGATGATCTGCTCGTAGGCCCGAATGCTCTTGCCGTGGAACGGCGGGCTCAACAGGTTGCGTCTGCGCCGGTGCTCGACACCGTCGAGGGCGAACACCGAACCGGGTCCCAGCAGCCGGGAGAGGTTGGGCTGGATGTTGCCGAGGTCCTCAGGGTTGGCGAGGAACACCTGTTTGGCCAAGTCCGGTTCGGTGACGAAGACGGTCGACCCGAAGATCGGGCTGGTGACGGTGAACGCGGGGCCGTAGCGCCGGGCCAGTCGTGCCACCATCTGCCGGCGGGCCAGGGTGAACAGCAGGATGGACAGAATCTTGGGTGTCCGCGGGCCCGCGGGAAGGCGGATGGCCGGAGCGGCTGCGGTGTTGGTGCTGTCGCCGACGATGGTTTCGGTCATGGGGCCGCCTCCCGACGAGAATGATGGTACCCGTGCGTACCAAATGCTTGTCGGACACGGTACTCTTTGGTACCAACGGCTGGCAAGGGTTGCGGGCAAAGGAGGTGCGGCGATGACGGCACTGGCCACCGGCGACCAGACCGCCCCCGCCGCCGACCCGTTCCGGAGCCGGCTGCTCGACGGGCTGGCCGAGGCCATCGCCGAGCGCGGCTACCGCGCCAGCACCGTATCGGACATCGTACGGGCCGCTCGCACCTCGAAGCGGACCTTCTATGACCGCTTCGCCAGCAAGGAGGAGTGCTTCCTGGAGTTGCTGCGCGCCGACAACGAGGCGCTGGCCGCACGGATCCGCGCCGCGGTGGATCCGCAGGCCGACTGGCAGGATCAGATCCGCCAGGCGGTCGGGGCCTACGTCGCCCAGATCCGGTCCCGGCCGGCGATCACGCTGAGCTGGATCCGCGAGTTGCCGTCGCTGGGCGAAGTGGCCCGCCCGGCCCAGCGGCGCGGGCTGGAGCTGATGTCGAGCCTGCTGATCGAGCTCAGCGGCAGTCCGGGATTCGGGCGGGCCGGGTTGCCGGCACTCAGCCCGGAGCTGGCGGTGATCCTGCTGGGCGGCCTACGGGAGCTGACCGCGCTGGCCGTCGAGGACGGCACCGACATCGGCGCGATCATCGAGCCGGCGGTCGATGCGTCGATTGCACTGCTGGGCGCCCGACGCTGATCTACCGTTGAGCCGTCGGGGCACGCCAGAATCGAAAAGGACCGCCATGCGACTGTCCACGCGCAATCAACTCACCGGAACCATCGCCGACCTGGACGTCGGCGCGGTCATGGCGGTGGTCAAGATCCGGCTCGACGGCGGCGAGCAGGTGATCACGTCCTCGGTCACCCGCGACGCCGCACTGGATCTGGGCCTCAAGGTGGGCCAACCCGCGACGGTCTTCATCAAATCGACCGAAGTCACCGTCGGGGTCGACTGACCGCCTGCGGTGCCCGTCAGCTCCAGGGCAGTGCCAGCTTGCAGATCTTGCGCACCACGCTGCCGAATTGCCGCAGCAGCGGGCCGGTGTTGTACGGCACGCCGTAGCGTTGGCAGATCTCGCGCACCTGCGGGGCGATCTCGGCATAGCGGTGCGCGGGCAGGTCGGGGAACAGGTGGTGTTCCACCTGGAACGACAGGTTCCCGGTCAGGATGTGGAACCACTTGCCGCCGGTCAGGTTCGCCGACCCGAGGATCTGCCGGTAGTACCACATGCCACGTGTCTCGTTCCGGGTCTCCTCGACGGTGAATTCCTGTGCGCCGTCGGGGAAATGCCCGCAGAAGATGATGGTGTAGGCCCACACGTTGCGCATCAGGTTGGCCGTCAGGTTGCCGGCTAACACCAGCGGTGCGAACGGGCCCGCCAGCAGCGGGAACGCCACGTAGTCCTTCAGCGTCTGGCGACGCACCTTCTGCCAGGTCTCATGCAGCATCTCGCGTTTGTCGGCGAAGCCGATCTCGCCGGCCCGGATGCGCTCGGTCTCCAGCTTGTGCACCGCGACCCCGTACTGGAACAGCACCATCAGCAGGAAGGCGTAGAGCGGGTTGCCCAGGAAGTAGGGCTCCCACGGCTGCTTGTCGCTCATGCGGAGAATGCCGTAGCCGACGTCGCGGTCCATGCCGACGATGTTGGTGTGGGTGTGGTGCATGTAGTTGTGCGAGTGGCGCCACTGGTCTGCCGGGCAGGCGGTGTCCCACTCGAAGTGCTTGCCGTACAACGCCGGTTCGCCCATCCAGTCGTACTGGCCGTGCATGACGTTGTGGCCGATCTCCATGTTGTCGAGG
>CAYNJD010000325.1:0-3925 GCA_964397355.1 uncultured Mycobacterium sp.
GTGCCGGTGGCAACGGTGGTAACGGTGGCGCGGGGGTCGAGGGTGACGACGCCACGGGCACCGTTGGCGCCGGTGACGGTGAGGACGGTGGCGACGGTGGCGCCGGTGGTGACGCCGGAGCCGTCGGCGCCGGTGGCGCGGGTGGCTGGTTCGCCAGTGCCGGTGCCTCGGGTGCGGGCGCTATCGGTGGTAACGGCGGTGTCGGTGGTGCTGGCGGCAACGGTGGTACCGGTGCTGACGGCGCTAACGGTGACTGGGCTGTTGACAACGGCAATGGGCTTGGTGCCGGTGGTGATGGCACCAACGGTGGCGCTGGTGGCGCTGGTGGTACTGGTGGCGCGGGCGGTGCCGGTAGTGGCACTGCTGCTGACGGTAGTGGTGGTAAAGGTGGTGCCGGCGGCGACGCCGGTGCCGGCGGTAACGGCGGCAAGGGTGCGCTCGGCACGGCTCTGCACAAGGACGGCGGTGCCGGCGGCAACGGTGGCGATGCCGGCGCGGTCGGTACCGGTGGCGACGGTGGTGTGAGCGGCGATGGCACCACTCACGCCGCCGATGGCGCTGATGGCAGCTTGCCTGACGGGGTGTCGGGCAATGGTGGTGCCGGCGGTGATGGCTTCGATGCGCTCGTGGCTGGTGCTAGCGGTGGTGCCGGTGGTGCCGGTGGTGACGGCGGCAACCTCGGTGATGGCGGTGCCGGTGGTACCGGTGGTGATGGCGCTGCGGGCGTTGACGCTGATGGTGTCAACTCCGGTGATGCTGGTGGTAATGCGGGCGACGGCGGTTCCGGTGGCGCCGGTGGCGCAGGTGGTGCCGGCGGTTCGATCTCGGGTAACGGTGGTGACGGCGGCGACGGTGGTGTCGGCGGCAACGGTGGTAACGCCAACGGTGCAACCGGGATCGACGGCACCGACGCTGCGCCCGGCACCGGAGACGACGGCGGCAATGCTAGTGACGGCGGCAACGGTGGTACCGCCGGCAACGGCGGTAAAGGTGGTGCCGGCGGCGCGGCCGGCACCGCCACCGGAACCGGCAACGACGGGACCGCTGGTGCCGGCGGCAAGGGCGGTAACGGTGGTAACGCCAACGGTGGTACCGGCGGCCAGGGCGGTGATGGTGCCGGCGGCGGGGACGCCAGCCACCTCACGGCCGGTGACGGTGGCAACGGTGGCAACGGCGGTGCTGGCGGCACAGCCGGAACCGGTGGCGCCGGCGGCGCGAACGGTGACGGTAATGGAACCGCTGCCAGTGGCACGGATGGCTCGGCGCTGGGCGGCAACGGCGGCAACGGTGGCAACGGCGGCAACGGCGACGGCCTGAAGTTCGTGGGCATTCCGCAGTCCGGTGGCACCGGTGGCACCGGTGGTGACGGTGGGCTCGGCGGCGGTGGTGACGCCGCCGGTAATGGCGGCGACGGCGGCCAAGGCGGCAACGGCTACGGCGAGGTGGGCGCCAACGCCACCGGCACCGCCACCGGTGGTGCAGGCGGGGCCGGTGGCTCCGGCAGTGCCGGTAGCACTACCGGCGTCGGCCACGGTGGTGGTGGCGGTGGTGGCGGCGGCGGTGCTGTCATCCTCGCGCCCAACGGTGGGACGGTGGACGGTACCGCGACCGGCGGTGCCGGTGGGGCCGGCGGTGACGGCACCGCCACCGCGGCCGGTGGTGACGGCGGCCGCGGCGGTGTGGCATGGATCTCCGCTGACAATGCGACCGGCAGCGCCACCGGCGATGCCACCGGCGGCAACGGCGGCGACGCGATCGGCACCGGTAACGGTGGTACCGGCGGCAACGGCAGTGTCATCAGCGTGGGCGGAGGCAGCGCTGACGGCAGCGCCACCGCCGGCAACGGCGGCAACGGCAGCGACGGCGGCACCGGTGGCACCGGCGGCGACGCCACCGTCCAGGCGGCCCAGGGCGGCCAGGTCAGCGATGCGACCGCTGATGGTGGTGCCGGCGGTACCGGATCGGATGGCGGCACCGGTGGTGCTGGCGGCAAAGCCGAGGTGGGTACCGGAATCCTGGGAGACACCCCTGGAACAGGGGGCACGGCGTCTGGTAGCGCCACCGGTGGCGCAGGCGGGAGCGGTAGCGGCACTGACAGCGAAGGCGGAGCAGGTGGTGACGCACAGATCGCCGGCGCCTTCCACCAGACCTACAACGACTTGGGTGGCAACGGCGGCGCCGCTGGCGGCACTGCGCAAGGTGGAACCGGTGGCGATGCCACCGGCGGTGGCACCGGCGGTGCCGGCGGCCTAGGCAGTATTCTGGCCGGCGGAAACGGAGCGTCGGCGACCGGTACCGGGACCGGCGGCAACGGTGGAGACGGCCTCGACGGTGGCACCGGCGGCAACGGCCAGACCGGCCAGGTATCGGCGCTGGCCTCCGGTGCGCAGGCCAGCGGCACAGGCCAGGGTGGCAGCGGGGGCGACGGTACCGATACCGGAAGCACCGGCGGTGACGGTGGCCTCGGATGGGTCAGGGCATTGGGTGTCGACAGCAGCGCCACCACGAGTAATGCCACCGGTGGTCATGGTGGCGACGGGAGCGCCGGTGACGACGGGGCTCGGGGCGGTGCGGCCTATGTTCAGACCAACGCCGAAGACGACGTGATCAGCGGCAGCAGCGCCAACGGTGGCAATGGTGGTAGCAGCAGTAATGGAGTTGACGGAGTCCAAGGCGGGCGGGCCATGCTGTTGGCCGGGGATCCGAACACAGCAACCAGTGGTAGCGACACCATCACTGACAGCAGCGTGACCGGCGGCGATGGTGGGGCCGGCTTCAACGGCCAGACCACTACTTTGCAGGCCACCAACGGAGCTTCCATCTCCGACAGTCACGCAGCGGCGGGGCAGGCCAGTGATACCGCCGCCGGTGGTAAGGCCACTATTACCGCAGACGGCACCGACAGCAGCGTGACCGGCGCCAGCGCGACCGGCGGTGACGCCGGCTCGGGTGACGCCAACGGCGGCACCGGCGGCGCCGGCGGCGGCGCCCGCGTCGAAGCAAGCCAGGGTGGCACGGTAAGCGACGCCACCGCCACCGGCGGTGGTGGCGGGGACGGCACCAACGGCGGTACCGGCGCCGGCGGCGGCAATGCCGTGGTCAGTGCTGGTGAAGCTGGCGGTACCGGGGGCACTGCCTCGGGTGACGCCACCGGTGGTGCTGGCGGTGACGTCGACGGTGCGAGCAGCACCGGGGGTACCGGCGGTGACGCTGAGATCAGGAGCGCCTGGATGCAATCAGGCATTGGCGGCGATGGCGGGTCCGCCAGCGGCACCGCGACCGGCGGTGCCGGTGGTAACGCCACCGGTGGTGGCACCGGCGGCACCGGCGGGCTGGGCAGTATTCTCGCCGGCGGAAGTGGTGCCTCGGCCGACGGCACTGGCCTCGGCGGTGACGGCGGTGACGGCCTCGACGGCGGCCAAGGCGGCAACGGCAGCACCGGTCAGGTGGCAGCGCTCAATGCCGGGGCTACCGCGAGCGGCACCGGCCAGAGCGGCGATGGCGGCACCGGTACCGGCAGCGGCAGCGTCGGCGGTAACGGCACCTTCGGCCACATCCAGGCGTTGGGTCAAAACAGCCAGGCCAGCGGTACCGCAACCGGCGGCGATGGCGGCGCGGCCGGTAATGGTGGCCACGGTGGCACCGGCGGTCAGGGCAGAGTCGTCGCCTTCGGCAACGGCAGCATCGCCACTGACGGCACCGCGACCGCCGGCGCCGGCGGCGATGCGAGTGACGGCGGTGCCGGCGCACTCGGTGGTCAGGCCTACGTCTGGGCCGGGAGCCAGAGCGACCCGGCTAGCGGTGGCAACGTGACCGGCAGCACCGCCATCGGCGGCACGGCTGGCGACCACAACGGTGGTATCGCCGAAGTTCAGGCCATCAACGGCTCTATCTCCGACAGCACCGCCACCGGTGGTGACGGCGG